>JALYPS010000225.1 GCA_030856285.1 Pseudomonadota bacterium | reverse complement strand
GTGCGGACCTGTGCCGAGACCGGGATCGACTTCGCTGAGCGCGACCACACGCCGCCGCCCTCGGAGATCAGCGAGGTGTCGTAGTCGCGCCAGCTCGAGCGTGGCAGCTCGAACAGTCGCTTGCGCTCGACGTAGGACGACGCCGCGTCGGGCTCGGGGTCGATGAAGATGTCGCGGTGGTCGAAGGCGGCGACCAGGCGGGTGTGCTCGGAGCACAGCAGGCCGTTGCCGAAGACGTCGCCCGACATGTCGCCGACGCCGACCACGGTGAAGGGTTCGGACTGGATGTCCTTGCCCATCTCGCGGAAGTGGCGTTTGACCGCCTCCCAGGCGCCGCGGGCGGTGATGCCCATCACCTTGTGGTCGTAGCCGACCGACCCTCCACTGGCGAAGGCGTCGTCCAGCCAGAAGCCGTAGTCAGCCGACACTCCGTTGGCGATGTCGGAGAAGGTCGCGGTGCCCTTGTCGGCGGCCACGACCAGATAGGGGTCGTCACCCTCGAACCGGACGACGCGCTGCGGGTGAACGACGGCGCCGGACTTGTCTATGTTGTCGGTGATGTCCAGCAGGCCGGACAGGAAGGTCTTGTAGGCGCGGATGGCCTCGGCCTGCTGGGCGTCGCGGTCGCCCCCGGCACGGACGATGGCCGCTAGGTGTTTGGGGAAGAACCCCCCTTTGGAGCCGACCGGTACGATGACGGCGTTCTTGACCTGCTGGGCCTTCACCAGTCCGAGAACCTCGGTGCGGAAGTCGTCGCGGCGGTCGGACCAGCGCAAGCCGCCCCGGGCCACAGGTCCAAAGCGCAGGTGCACGCCCTCGATATGGGGGGCCCAGACGAAGATCTCGCGGAACGGCTTGGGCAGGGGCAGATCAGCGAGTTCGCGCGAGGCGATCTTGATCGAGATATGGGCCTTGTACGTCCCGTCGGCGCCGGTCTGATAGTAGTTGGTGCGCTTGATCGCCTGCACCAGCAGAACCATGCGGCGCAGGGCCCGGTCGTGGTCGAGGCTCTTCACGTCCTGCAGCAGACCGTTGATCTTCGCGACCAGCTTGCCGACCGCCGCCTCGCGGCTGGCCGCGTCGTCGCCCGCAGACGGGTCGAATTTCGCCGCGAACAGGGCCAGCAGACCCCGGGCCACGGCCGGATAGTCGCGCAGGGCTTCTTCCTGCACCGCCTGGCTGGGATCCAGCCCGGTTTGCTGGCGATAGCGGGCCAGGGTCCGCACCAGCGCCGCCTCGCGCCAGTCGACGCCCAGTTCCAGCACCAAGCGGTTGAACCCGTCGCTCTCGGTCCGGCCGGTCCAGACCGCCGAGAAGGCCGCCTCGAACGGACCCTTCACATCATCGAACTGCAGGTCGCCGCCGCGCGGGTCCTCCATGAGGAATTCATGGACATGAATCTCGGCATCGCCTGCCGGATGCAGGGCATGGCCCCATTCCTCGAGCGTCTTCAGTCCCATGTCGGCCAGGATCGGCAGTACGTCCGACAGCGGTACCGCCGCGCCCCGGCGATAGAGTTTGAAGCGGAAATTCAGCGGACCGTCGCGGTCCGTGCGGAAGGCGCGAACCGCCACCGGCTCGCCGCCGTCGTTCAGTCCGGTCTTGTTCAGCGAATCGACGGCCTGCAGGTCGCGCACGGCCTCGGCGGCGTCATAGCGGTCCCGGTAGCCGGCGCCGAAAGCTTCGGCCCACCGGGCGCTGAGCGGTCCGACGGCGACATCGTCGACGTCGGCGTCACGCAGGGCGCTCTCGAAGCGGTCGATCCAGCTGCGCCCGGCCTCGGTGATCTCGGCGTCGAGCGCTGCCTGGTCCGGGCACGGATGATCGCCCGGCGTGACGCCGATGATATAGTGGATCCGGACCAGGGGCTGGTCCGACAGTTGCGGATACCAGGCCGAAAGGCGGCCGCCCCAGGCCTTGACGAGGATGCTGCCGATCCGTTCACGGACCGAGGCGTCGAAACGCTCGCGGGGGATGAAAGCCAGAACCGAGACAAAGCGGTCGAACGGATCCTGGCGGGTGAAGGTCTTGATCCGCGGACGGTCGTGCAGATGCAGGATGCCGAGCGCGATCCCCAGCAGTTCGCTCTCCTCGATCTGGAAGAGTTCGTCGCGGGGATAGTTCTCGAGGATGTTCTTGAGCCGCTTTTCGCTGTGGCTGCCCGCCGTCTTGCCCGCGCGGATCAGGGCGTTGGCGACCTTGCGGCGGACCAGCGGCACCTGGGTCGCCGTCTTGTCATAGGCCTCAGCGGTGAACAGGCCGACGAACCGGGTCTCGCCCGAGGGACGGCCGTCAGGCCCGAACCGCTTGACCCCGATATAGTCCATATAGGCGCGGCGATGGACGCGGGAGCGGACATTGGCCTTGGCCACGGTCACCGGCTCTGACAGGTCCAGCTGCCGCTTCATGGATTTGGTCAGCACAGCCGGTTCATTGGCGCGGCGCAGGACGGTGCGTTCCGGATCGGCCAGCACGCCCAGGCCGACGCCCGACTGCGACAGGGGCGCCTCGGCCTCATAGCCGCCGTCCTTGCTGCGCGGATAGTCGTAGTCGCGGGCGCCGAGGAAGACGAAATGATCTGCCTGCAACCACTGCAGGAAGGCGAGATGTTCGGCGAGCACATCCGGTGCGACCCCTTGCGGATGCGCCTCGAGATGGGTGATCGACCGATGCATCAACGCCGCCATTCCGGCGTGGCCGTCGACCGCGCTGGCCACGTCGGTCAAGGTTTGGGCCACGCCTTCGCCCAGGGCGTCGCGCCGCTCCTGCGGCAGGGGGTCGAGGATCACGATGATGGTCGATTCGCGCCCGCCCTCCTCTTCGGTCACCGGATGGTACATCGATCGCACCGTGACGCCGGCGTCCGCCAGCTCGCCCATCACGCTGTCGACCAGGAACGGCCGGTCGTCCTGGATGACGATCAGGACGTCATAGCCCAGCGGCGCACCGTCGGCGGAATGAAGCGGCGACAGGGTGATGCGCGCGGGCTCGCCGTGAGCCCGGCCCTCGGCCGCCTGCCACGCGCGGGCGAGAAGACTGGCCATGTCGCCCCCGGCGAGATCAGGCGTCTCGTCTGCGGCGTAGTCCTCCCAGGCCTGTCGCAGGAAATCCCGGGCCGGGCCGCTCAGCGCGCCCGGCGAGAGCTGATCGAAGCTGGCTTCCAGCGCCTCCAGGGTGATTGCCTGAGGGTGCGCGGGGGCCGTTTCGCCGGACATGGGCAGGTCTCTTGTGGACGCGACCTCTCAAACGGCCGCCGGAGATGGGGTCAGACTAGGCCGCTTTGCCGCCCGGGCAAGCGTCCGCGTCGGACGGCGCCTGACTAGGCCAGCCCGCCCGTCTCGGGAACCCCCAAACGACAACGCCGGCCCCGTTTCCGGAGCCGGCGCTGCGCCGGTAATGGATCAACCGAAGCTCGGGATCAGAAGCGGACGTTCATGCCCAGTCGAAGCGCATGCAGCTCCATGTCGTCATTGCTGCGCGTCACGTCAGTGCCTGCCGTGTTCGGCGGCAGAATGAAGGGGTTGGTCGGTCCCGCCGTTCCGGGTCCAAAGCGGACCACATAGTCGCCTGCCTGCAGGTTCGTGAACAGATACTCGCCCGTCAGGGTGAAGTTCGGGGCCAGACGCCATTCGATACCCGCGCCCAACTGATAGCCGTCGGCCTCGTCCTCATTGACCCGCTCGGTGAAGCTGTTGGCGCCATTGGTAGTCTGGAAGCTGTTCTCGATCTTCGCCTGGGCGGCGCCGGCGGTGACATAGTACAGGCCCGACCCTGCGGCGAAGCCGGCGCGCAGGCGCAGGGCCGCCATCGTCTCCAGCTCTCGCTTGAAGGTATAGGCCGCCGGAGTGCTGCTGAATGAAGTGACGGAATCCTCCACGTCGGCTCCGCTCAGTTCGCCAAGCACGCCGAATACGAACGCGCCGAACTGCATATCGTAGCCGAGGCGGACAGCGGCCTCGACACCGGTCGGGTCTACGTCGCAGCCGCCTGAGGCGGCGTTGGTGTTGGAGCTGCCGTCGCAGGAGCCGGGGCTGAAGGCGTTGGTCGTGGTGCCGTTCAGGACGACGGTATCATCGAACTGGCCGTCGAAATCCCGGTCGAAGACCAGGCTCTCTCCTGCGTCCTCGTTATTTTCAAGCACGCCGCCGTAGATGCCGATGTAGGGCCCGCTCCAGTCCGGAACGGATTGGGCGAGCGCGGGGGAGGCCACGCCGGCCAGAAGCAGCGTGAGGGACGCGGCGGAAACGGTCTTGATCATGAGAAGCATCCTGTGAAGCTGTCGCGGTTGATCCGCGGGTCGCCCTTCCAACGCCGAAACACTGCCATGGCGGCAGCGTTCCGACCGCCAGAACGAGCGGTGAAGCTAATACGTCAGGTGTGGCGGTTTGGACGCACCTCACCCTGACCGCCGCTGGAACGACAAGGCCG
>JALYPS010000214.1 GCA_030856285.1 Pseudomonadota bacterium | reverse complement strand
GTCAGGCACCGGGCCGCCGGACCCGCTGGGCGACGGCCCACGCCCGCTCGGCCTGCTTGAAGCGGACCCAGTTGAGGCGGGCCACCGAGTTGCACTTCCACGGGCCGGTTCGGTAGATGCGGCGCGTCATGTATGCCCCCCTTCATCCCTGCGTCGGCGCTTCCGACACCCGTATAGGAACATCGCACGTGTGCGATGTCAAGCCCCTGGAGCGGTCGGGTTCGGAATCCACCGAGGGTGCACGCGGGGTCACGACACCCGCCCCCATCGGGCGCTCCCCTGCCCAGGTTTGCCGAGAGATTCCGCACCCCAGCGCCCCCAATGGGGCCGGAAAGCGGCCTCAACAGTCCCACGTGTGACACGCCGATGGGCGAAAAATGGCGCAGGACTGCGATAATTTTGGGGAGGTTGAACGCGAGGTTGCACGCGGAGGCGGAATGCGGCCCTATTTCGAGCAGGACGGGATCGTCATCTACCACGGGAACTGTCTAGACGTGCTGCCCCAGGTCGCCGCAGATTGGCTCGTCACCGATCCGCCCTACGGCATAGGTTGGCGCACGCCGGAGAGTCGCACGCGACCGAAGTCGGGGATGCGCGTGGTCGGGGACGATGAGCCGTTCGACCCGTGCTACCTGCTTGGCCTCTCCCTTCCGTCGGTGATCTTCGGGGCGAATCACTTTGCCGACAAGCTTCCTCCCGCTCCTGGGTGGATCGTGTGGGACAAACGCCACGGGATGCCGAGCAACGACCAATCCGACGCGGAGTTGGCGTGGACGAACGTGCTCGGTTCGGTTCGTACTATCCGCTACACGTGGAACGGCGGCGGTTCCCTGCTTGCCGAGAACGGCCCGGCGAGGGCGATCCATCCCACCCAGAAACCCGTATCGCTGATGCGGTCCGTCTTGGAGATGGTCAAAGCGCGCGGCGTCATCCTCGACCCCTACGCCGGCACCGGCACCACGATCCGCGCCGCGAAAGACCTCGGCCTGAGGGCCGTCGGCATCGAAATCGAGGAGCGCTACTGCGAAATCGCCGCCCGCCGCCTCCAGCAATCCGTGCTCCCGTTGGAGGTCGCCTAGCCCGTCTCCTCGCCCCGCAGGATCGCCCCCATCACGTCGGCGACTTCTTGTCGTCGTCCCGCGTTGACTTTTGTATAAATATCTAGCGTCATCGCCACCGTGGCGTGCCCCAGCCGGTCGGATACGGACTTGGGGTCCAGCCCGGCCTCGATCAGCACCGTCGTGCAGGACTTGCGCAGCCCGTGGTGCGTCAGCCGCGGCACGCCGGCCTTGGCGCAGGCCGCCTCCAGCGCCGCCGCGCTCGCCCCGGGAATCCCGGACCATCCGTCCCAGCTCGGTCGGTTGCGGCGGGCGGCGCGGAGAACTCATAGGACCAATACTAGGAGGGGTGTTGACAGGTGTGAAGGGAGGCCCTATACTAGTAGCGAGAGTACGGAGGGACACGTCAGATGCCCGTCAGCCCGAAGAGCCGGTACAAGACGGTGAGCATGGTGCTCACCGCCGAACAGGTCCGGCGGCTGGAAGCGATGCGGATGCTCCGCAGCAGCGCACTGCGCGACGCCAGCAAGAGCGAAGTCATCCGGGACGTCGTCGAGGCGGGGTTGGCGTCGCTTTCTGCGGCCCGAGATAGTAGTTTTGCTCCTACCACCAACAAGGGGACATCCGCATGACGCCCGACCCGACCCTCCCCGACCGCGCCGTCCTGACGCTCAAAGAGGCGGCCGCGTACGCACGCATCTCCTACTCCAAGGCGGCCGAGCTGGCCCGGTATGGCTATTTCCCCGCCTATCGCCTCCCCGGCTGCGCCAAGTGGCTGGTCAGCCGCCGCGCCCTGCTGGCGTGGCTGAACGACCTCCTGGAGCCCGCCTACCCCGCGGCGGCGGCGCTCGAGGGCTACGACCGGCTGCTCGACGACATCCACGCGGCGTAGGTCCACCCCATCCCCCTTTGGGAGTCCCGGCGGCCGGATGTCCCGGTCCCACTCCAAGGTAGCGCCCCGCAGGCGCGACCCATTAATGGCGAAGGAGCCACCCGCATGGCACAGCAAGCGCCGCTCTGGTGGAAGTCGGTCGAGGCCGTCGAGTTCCTGGAAGACCTCCTGGCGGAGGTCGCGGCCGACGGGGAGGTGACGTTGGAGGACCACGGGAGGGTCTGCGGGTTCGTGCGGTCGGTCGTGCTGGGGACCGTCGGCGAGGCGGCCGAGGCGCAGACCTACGCGCAAGCGGTGGCCCGCAACGGCATCGGCAGCGCCCGGGCGCTCCGGCTGCTGCGGGAATGGGAACCGACCCCCGACGGCGACGGGGCGGCGATGGGAGCAGCAGCATGAGCGCGACGGCAGAAGCGATGCCCGGCCTGGCGCGGGAGGTCTTCGAGGTGGTGGCGACGCCGCACGCCGACGGCGGCTACGCGGTGGCCGGCGCCCGCAACGCGGACGGCCGGCGCTACGTCGACCGGCTCTTCGCCAGCCGCGACGAGGCGGAATGGCACGCCGCGGACCTCAACAAAGGCGAGGCCCAGCCGCGGGTCCAGCGCATCCTGCGCGACCCGGAGGCCAAGGCGTTTGCCCGGGCGGCGCTGGCGGCGGCGGGCATCCCCCGGATCCGGCGGTCGATGTCGCGGCGCGGTCGGTAGGGCAAACGGGTGGGCTGACGAGGGCGCACAACCCTCGTCAGCCCGAGCGGATGGGGACATCCGAAAGGGATTGTACATGCAGCCAACACACGGATACCCGAACGGCCACCCGTGGCGCCCGGCCCCGCCGGATGCCGCATGGGCGGAGGGCAACGAGGCGATGCGGTTCTTCGTGCTCGCGTCTCTGCACGGCTCTGATCGGGAGAAGTGGGCGGCGGCGGGCCGGCTGATCGACCTGACCGGCGGCGATGCGTGGATCGACGAGGCGCGCGACATCGAAGACGGGCTGGCGGCAACTGAGATCGCCGACGGCGGCCACGACGGCGGCTGGGCCGACCCCGGCATGGAGTGGGCATGAGCGCGTGCGGCGGGTTCGACCGGGCGACCGGGATGGGGTGGCCGCTCGGCCACGTGAACGCGATGAAGACCGCCTGCCCCCGGGGGCATCCGTACGACGAGGGAAACACCATCCAGCGGTACGGACGCCGCTTCTGCCGGACCTGCGCCCGCTGGCGGAGCCGGGGTTGGAGGCCGGGCGACCCGCCGCTCGGGCCAGCGCGTCAAAGGAGGCCGTCGTGAGCAGGTCGCACCGGAGTCGGTCCCCGCAGCGGGACATGCGGATCGCCGCGGGGCGGCGGTCGCTCTGGGGTCGGCGGCGGGGCTGGTTCGCCCGGATTCGGGCGGCGCTGCCGAGTTGGAGTAGGTCATGAGCGTGGGAACCAACAATCGTACGCAGGGGAGCACGCATGAATCGGCGAACGCTGCTGGCGGCCATCGGGGCCGCGCTCGGGGGGGTCAAGGCGGGGGTGACGCCCGCCGCCGCCCACACCGGCTACGAGGACGCGATCTACGAGGCCTGCGCTCGGCACGGCTGCGACGGAGATCAGTTGATCCGCGTGATGCAGTGCGAGTCGGGTGGCGACCCGAACGCTGTGAGCGCCTACCTAAATCCGATGAACGGGATGCACGACATCGGGCTGTTCCAGTTCAACCCCGACACCTGGGCGGAATTCGGCGGCGGCGACATCTGGAATCCGTGGGAGCAGATCGAGGTGGCGGCGTCCATGTGGGCCAACGGCTACGGCTGGAGATGGGTCTGCCAATGACCGCCGAGCAGTTCCGCCGCCGTCGCCAGCTCATGGCGATCGTCTCCCGGCCGGGCACACGCCCCAGCCTCCGAGGAATCGCGGCGGAGATGGAGGCGGCGCTGAACACCGTCTACCGCGACGTGGCGTGGTGCGAGCGCGCCGGGCTGCTGCGGCGGCCGAGCCAGTTGGAGCGGGCGCTGGTGCCGACGGTGGCGTTCGTTTGATGGGGGGGATGGCCGGGGCGGAGGCGGCGT
>JALYPS010000184.1 GCA_030856285.1 Pseudomonadota bacterium | reverse complement strand
GCTGGCGAATGCGTGGACCTGACCCTTGGGACAGGCAGGCGCGCGCACCGGATCGTGCTGCACGCAGGCGAGCAGGGCGGCGCAGTCGTTCGGGTGGGCGGCCTTGCAGGCGGCGGCGAGGGTCGGGTCGCCCCACAGCTCGCCGCAGGTGGAGTAGCAGGGGGCGAGGGCCCGCTTGCCTTTAGGGCTCCGCGCGTACGTCAGCCGCGCCAGCAGGACCGAGATTTGGCGCTGGGCCGCCGCACAGACCTCTCCGCAATAGATCTGACCGCGGTCGCAGACCCGGCAGATCGAGACCTGGCGCCGACATCTGCCGCAATTAAAGAGCCGATGGCTCTGCTTTCCTCGCCGCGCTCGCTCGTCGATCGGGCCGTACCCGCGGCTCCGCGAACAAGCGATTGAGCAAAGCGGCCAAAGGCCCGGCCAAGTCGAACAAGGTCCCGTTGGACAATTTGCTCGAGGCGGTGTTCGCCACGCTGCGTTCGGCGAAGAAGCCGCTCAGCAGCACGCAGGTGGCCGCCAAGGTGAAGGTGTGCGCGACCTGCTCCACAAATTGAGCGCCGCGAACCGGGTCGTCATTTCGGGCACACGGCAGTTCACTCCCTACACCCTGCCCGAGGCTGGGTCTGGCGCTCACCCCGAGGAACAGGCCGGCAAGGCTCGTAGCGGCAGCCTCAACGAGGTCCGGGCCGCGCTGCAGCTCTCGCTCGCCGGCCCGCACCTCGCGCCCGGCTCCCAGCCCGCAGCGCCGCCGCCGATGACCGCGTCGGCCTTCGGCATGAATCTGCACGCAGCGACCACCGCCGACGGTCGCGACCGCAAGCAGCCAGGGCAGCTCTGCCGCTACCTATTGCGCCCGCCCTTCGCCCACGACGCCGTCACGGCGCTCCCCGGCGGCCGCGTCCGCGTCTCGTTTAAGGCGCCCTGGCGCAGCGGCACCGCCCACGCCGACATGGACGCCCACCAGTTCCTCGCCCGCCTGTGCGCCCTGGTCCCGCCGCCAAATTTTCAAAGTGAAGTCGGTCGCGGGGAGAGTGGCGAGAGGTCGCGCGAGCCTGCTGAGGCGCGAGCTTCGCACTTTCCTGGCTGCGACGGCAAGCTTTCCTGGCTGCAACGGCAAGCGCGAGTGATGCAACCGCATACAATGGGCGCTTAAGAACTTTCAGCGGGGAATATCGGGTACCGGCGGTGCCATGAGTCCACGGATGCGGGCTGCTGAGGGAGCGTGCGGCACAGGTGGCGCACCGCGGAGGTCTTGCCGACGCCAGGCTCGCCGGTGACGACGCCGATACCGGGCTCGGGGGCGAGCCAGGCGAAGACGCGAGCGAGGCGCTGGAAGTGCGGGTCGCCGTCGAAGAAGGTCTCCATGTCGGCCCGCGCGAGGGCGACGAGTTCGTCGCCGGTGCCGTAGCCGACCACCAACGCCCGGGCCAGCCCCGCGCACAAATTGGGCATCACGATGCCGCTGCGCGGACCTCGTAATCTTGGCGGGTTGACGAACCATGGCGATCGGCCACGGTTGAGGCTCCTTGACAGCCGCGCACATCAACCGGATCGCCACAGCCGTCCCCCCACACGATGTCCACCGCGCGTTCGTCCGGTTCGCGCGCACCTTGCTGGCAGATCAACGCTCCGTGGCCCTGTTCGACCGCATGGTCGACAAGGCCCAGATCTCGCACCGCTACGCCGTCCTGCCGCCATCCGACGATCCCGAGGGCGCCTCCGTCGACGGTCTCGGCGTTTACACCCGAGGCCGATTCCCCAGCACCGGCGAGCGGATGCGCATCTACGAAAACCACGCCCCCGACCTCGCCGCGCGGGCCGTCGCCGGCCTCGACCTCGGCGCCGACGTCCGGCGCGTCACCCACCTGATCGTCACCTCGTGCACCGGAATGGTCGCCCCAGGCATCGACCACCTGCTGATCGACCGCTGCGGCCTCGACCCCGCGGTCGAGCGCACGATGGTCGGCTTCATGGGCTGCTACGCCGCGATCAACGCGCTGAAGCTGGCCCGCCACATTGTCCGCTCGGAGCCGGCCGCGCGGGTGCTCATCGTCAACCTCGAGCTGTGCTCGATGCACCTGCAGCAGACCGCCAACCTCGAGCAAATGCTGTCGTTCCTGGTGTTCGCCGACGGCGCCGCCGCCAGCCTCGTCAGCGCCGACCCCGTCGGCCTCGCCATGGACCGGTTCCACGCCGTCGTCGTGCCCGGGACCGCCGGCCTCATCACCTGGAAGATCCGCGACCTCGGGTTCAACATGTTCCTGTCCGGCCGCGTCCCCGCCGCGATCCGCGAGGGCCTGCACGCCGGTATCACCAGCATCCTCGGCGGCACCGCGCCCGCGGACATCGATCGCTGGGCCGTGCACCCCGGCGGCCGCTCGGTCCTCGACGCCGTCGAACAGGGCCTCGGCCTCGACCCGCGGGCCCTCGCCGTTTCGCGCGACGTGCTCGATGCATTCGGCAACATGTCCTCCGCGACCGTCATGTTCGTCCTGCAAAAGGTCCTCTCCGCCGCCGCCCCCGGCGAGTGCGGCTGCGCCATGTCGTTCGGCCCGGGACTGACCGCCGAGACCATGCAATTCCACAGAGTCTGACCCATGCCCCGCCTCGA
>JALYPS010000181.1 GCA_030856285.1 Pseudomonadota bacterium | reverse complement strand
ACTGGCGACCATGCTGCGGACGGATCACACCGCCGCCGCGAACCTGTTCAGGGCCCCGGCCGCAGCGGACGCCCCCGCCGTCGCCGTGCCCACGGCGCTCGACGAACGCCGCCAGGGCATGATCGACAATCTGAATTCCGCCTCGGCGGCTGATTTCGACCGGGTGTTTCTGGACCAGCAGATCGCCGCCCACGGCGAGGCCCTGACCCTGCATCGCGGCTTCGCGGACAACAGCGGCGCGCCCGGCCTCGCCGGCCACGCCCGCACTGCGGTTCCGAAGATCGAAGGCCACCTGCGCATGGCCGAGCAGATCAAGTCCGGGATGTAGTCTTTCGACCTACCCGGTTGGAACAGGGGAAGCCGGCGCCGTCAGGCGTCGGCTTTTTCGTGCGCCTCGTCCTCCAGCACCTCGGCCGCCTCCTCGTTGAGGGCCTGACCCTCGCGGCGGGGTTTGACGTAGGGCGCAGGCCGGGGCGTAGTCAGGTTGCCGCGCATCAGGGACCGCCCCGCCTGGAGCCCGCCGGACAGTTGCAGGGTGAACCTCTCCTCGTCGCGGCGGCGGACGTCCTCGATGGTTTCGCGCGCCTCTTCGTCCGAAAAGCCGAGGTCGATGAGCACCTGATGGCCGAAGACCAGGGCGCTCTCGAAGGTCTCGCGCAGCTGGTATTCGACCCCGGCCTCGACGAGGCGGAGGGAATGGCCCCGGTCGAAGGCGCGCACGAACAGCTTGGTCAGGGGGAACTCCGCCTTGACCAGTTCGACGATGCGGTCGGCGACCTCGGGCTTGTCGACGCAGACAAGGACGGTCTCGGCGTTCTCCGCCCCGGAAGCGCGCAGCACGTCGAGGCGAGAACCGTCGCCATAGAAGACCTTGAACCCGAAATTGCCGGCGGCCTGGATCATCTCGACGTCGGTGTCGATGATGGAGACGTCGACGTCGCGGGCCAGCAGGGGCTGGGACACGACCTGGGCGAAGCGGCCGAAGCCGATGATCAGCACCCGTTCGCGCAGGTTGTCGGCGCGGTCCACGCCGTCGGCGTCATCGGGCGACAGATCCTCGTTCGGGCGCAGCCGGTCGGCCAGCATGACCCGCAACGGGGTAACCGCCATGGACAGGATGACCACGGCCGACAGGATGGCGGCGGTGCGGGCGTCGAACAGGCCGGCGGCGAAGGCGGTGGAATAGAGGACGAAGGCGAACTCGCCGCCCTCGCCCATCAGAGCCGCGCGCAACAGGCCTTCGCCGTGCTTCTGACGAATACGGGCGACGGCGTAGACCGCCACCATCTTGGCGGTCATGAAGGCGGCCAGACCACCCAGCACCAAGGCCCAGTCGGCGGCCACGACGCGTAGGTCCAGCGACATGCCGACGCTGAGGAAGAACAGGCCCAGCAGCAGTCCTCTGAAGGGCTCGACGTCCGCCTCGAGCTGGTGCCGGAAGGTCGATTCCGAAAGCAGCACGCCTGCCAGGAAGGCGCCCATGGCCATCGACAGCCCGCCGAGATTCATGGCCCAGGCGGCCCCCAGGACGACCAGAAGGGCGCCCATGGTCATCACCTCGCGCCCGCCGTACTGCGCCAGCAGGCGGAAGAAGGGGTTCACGATCCAGCGGCCCGCGACATAGACCAGCGCGACGGCGGCGATGGCCAGGCCGATGGTCATCCAGATCGGATAGCCGGTCTCGACCGAGGAGCCGTAGGCGCCCGCCAGCACCGCCACCATCGCCAGCAGCGGCACGATGGCGAGGTCCTCGAACAGCAGGATGGAGACCACGCGCTGGCCGCCCGGTTCGGTGTTCTCGTTCCGCTCCTGCAGCAGCTGCATGACGATGGCGGTCGACGACAGGGCGAAGCCGAAGCCGGCGATCAGGGCCGCGTACCACGCCAGCCCAGCCAGCAGAGCGATCCCGGTCAACAGCAGGGCGCAGGCGAGAACCTGCACGGCGCCGAGGCCAAAGATCTCCTTGCGGAGGCTCCACAGGCGGGCGGGCCGCATCTCCAGACCAATGATGAACAGGAACATGACGACGCCGAACTCGGCGACGTGCAGCACGGATTGTGGGTCATCCACCACGCCGAGCGCGGACGGGCCGATCAGCAGGCCCGCGGCCAGATAACCGAGCACGGCGCCCAGGCCGAAGCGGCGGAACAGGGTGGCGGCGACGACCATGGCCGCCAGCAGCGCCACCGCGTGGCCCAGCCCCATACTGGTCGTCTCGTGCATCTGCATCCCCTGCGGCCTCGCCGGATATTGGGGAGTGATGCCCCGATGCGCCACCCTCTGCGCCGTCATCGGCCGTCAGACTTCGTCAGAACCGCGCGCCACAGTTTCGCCCGAGGCGGGGCGGCCTCATGAGGTTCACACAACCAAGGGGAGACGCGCGATGTCGAAACGTCCGTTGAAACGAGGCCTTGTCGGTCTGGTCAGTCTGGCCCTCGCCGCCCCGATGGCGCCCCTGCCGGTCATGGCCCAGGACGGCCGGCCGATCGATTCTGACAAGCCGTCGGACGGCGTGGTCTCGCCCGCCGCCTGCCGGGTGTTCGGCTTCACCTTGCCGGAAGAGCGGGTCCCGGTGAATTACGCCGCCCGCAACGTCGGCGCGCCGATGTATGTGGGGCCGCCACCGCCGGCGCCGCCTCCTCCACCGCCGTCTGCGCCGCCGCCGCCGCTTCCACCGGGCGCCGCCGCCTCTGAGATGAACGACGTCGTCGTCACCGGATCCCGGATTCCCCGCGAGTCCGTGGTTTCCTCATCCCCCGTGACGCAGGTCCAGCGGGAAGGGCTGATATCCGGGGCGGTCACGGCCCCGAGTGCGCCGCCGGTCATGCCCGGCCGGCTGCCGGTCCCCGACACCGAACGCTATCCCGACGCGACGCCCAACCCCGTCCGCCGCGTCGCCGACGAGCCGGTCTCGACCTTCTCGATCGACGTCGACACGGCCAGCTATTCCAACGTCCGCCGCTTCATCGACGAGGGCCGCGCCCCGCCCGCCGATGCCGTGCGGGTCGAGGAGCTGATCAATTATTTCGACTATGGCTATGACCGGCCGACCTCGGCGACCCAGCCTTTCGCCATCACCACGGCGGTGACGGCGTCGCCCTGGGCGCCGGGGCGGCAGATCGTCCATGTCGCGCTGCAGGGCTACGAGCTGCCCGAAGCGGAGCGGCGGCCGCTGAACCTGACCTTCCTCGTGGACGTCTCGGGCTCGATGAGCAGCCCCGACAAACTGGCCCTGGCCCAGAAGTCGATGAACCTGATCATCGACCGGCTGAGGCCGCAGGACACGGCGGCGGTGACCTTCTACGCCGAGGGGGCCGGCACGCGTCTGGCCCCGACGTCCGGCGACCAGAAGCTGAAGCTGCGCTGCGCCGTGGCTAGCCTGTATGCTGCGGGCGGCACGGCCGGAGCGACCGGCATGACCAACGCCTATGACCAGGCCCAGGCGAATTTCGCCCGCGACCGGGTCAACCGCATCCTGATGTTCACCGACGGCGACTTCAATGTCGGCGTCACCGACAATCTGCGGCTGGAGGACTATGTCGAGGCCAAGCGGGAAACCGGCATCTACCTGTCTGTCTATGGCTTCGGGCGCGGCAACTATCAGGACGCGCGGATGCAGACGATCGCCCAGGCGGGCAACGGGACGGCGGCCTATGTCGACGACCTGAACGAGGCGCGGCGGCTGTTCGGTCCGGCCTTTGACCGTGGCGCCTTCCCCATCGCGGACGACGTCAAGATCCAGGTCGAGTTCAACCCGGCGCGGGTCAGCGAATACCGGCTGATCGGCTATGAGACCCGGCTGCTCAACGAGGC
>JALYPS010000180.1 GCA_030856285.1 Pseudomonadota bacterium | reverse complement strand
ATCAGGCGATGCGGCGCGCCCTTGCAACCGCTTCCAGCGTGTCCATGACCTCAGCTGCCGCCGCCGTCGCGCCCAGTGCCGGACCCAGTGTCGTATCGGCCAGGGACGTGTCCAAGACTTTCGGCGCCCGAAAGGCCCTGAACGGCGTGTCCGTCGAGGTCGCGGCCGGCGAAATGGTCGCCCTCATCGGCCCCTCGGGGTCGGGCAAGTCGACGCTCCTGCGCTCGATCACCGGGCTGCAGACCATCGATTCCGGCAAGGGCACGATCAGCGTCTTCGGCGAGATCGTGCAGAAGAACGGGCGCCTGACCTCCGCCACGCGCAGCGCGCGCCAGAAGCTGGGCATGATCTTCCAGCAGTTCAATCTGGTCGGCCGGCTGTCGCTGTTCTCCAACGTCATGCTCGGCGCGCTCGGTCGCATCCCCGGCTGGAAGGGTTTTCTCGGCGCCTGGCCCTCGGACGACAAGCGACTGGCCATGGCCGCCCTGCACCGCGTCGGCGTTTCGGAATACGCCGCCCAACGCGCCAATACGCTCTCGGGCGGCCAGCAGCAGCGCGGTGCCATCGCCCGCGCCCTGGTCCAGGGGGCCCGCGCCATCGTCGCCGACGAGCCGGTCGCCTCGCTCGACCCCGTCTCGGCCCGCAAGGTCATGGAACTGCTGGTCGAGCTGAACCAGCGCGATGGTCTCGGCGTCATCGTCACCCTGCACCAGGTCGACTACGCCATCCGTTATTGCGACCGGGTCATCGCCCTCAAGGCCGGCCAGATCGTCTATGACGGTCCGGCCACCGGTCTGGACACGAAGCAGCTGATCGACATCTACGGTCCCGAGTTCGAGGACGCGTTCTGGGAAACCAAGGCATGACCTTCCCCCTGTTCACCCGCCGGCTGGCGCTCGCCGCCGCTCTCGCACTCGGTGTCGCCTCCTGTGGCGCAGGCGATGAGAAGGCCGGCGCCGCGCCGACCGAGATCACCTTCTCCATCCTGTCGGCAGAGGGTCAGGCTTCGGCGGGTCCGCTGTGGCAGCCCCTGCTGGACGATATGTCCAGGGCAATCGGCGTCGAGGTGAAGCCCTATTTCGGCTCGAACTACACTGTGCTGGTCGAGGCCATGCGCGGCAACCAGACCCAGGTCGCCTGGTTCTCGGCCAAGCCGGCCGTTGAGGCCATCGATCGCGCCGAAGCGGAAGTCATCGCCCGCACGGTCAACCGCGAAGGCATGGACAGCTATCGATCGACGCTGATTGTGCGCACCGGCTCGGGCATTACGCTCGATCAGGTCATGGCCTGCGGCCAACGCTACGATTTTGGCATCGGCGACGCCCAGTCGACCTCGGGCACGCTCGCCCCGATGGCTTTCCTGTTCAATCCGCGCAACATCTCGCCGTCGGAGTGTTTCAAGACGATGCGATCGGCCAATCATCAGTCGAATGCCTTCGCGGTCGCATACGGGCAGATTGACGTCGCGACTTCCAACACCGTCAACACGGTCTTCCTGAACAAGCAGAATCCGCAGATTGCGGCTCAGATTCAGGAGATCTGGCAATCGCCGCCGATTCCGGAGAGCGGCATTCTGGTTCGCGAGGATTTGGACCCGGCTCTCAAGGAAAAAATCCGCAGCTTCTTTCTGACCTACGGGCAGGGCGAGGGCGTCGAGGCTGAACGTCAACGTCAGGTGCTGGCGGGTCTCGAATATTCACGCTTCAACGCGGCCGACGACAGCTATCTGAACCCGATCCGCGAAATGATCGCCGACCAGCAGCTGGGCGAGGCCCGCGACAAGGGCGATAGCGCGGCGGTCGCGGCCGCCGAGCGTGAACTTCAGCGCCTGCGCAGCCTGCGTGAGGTCCAGCCTTGACAGACGCCTCGACCAAACCGGGCGTGACGGCCATCCCCAATCCGCCGTCCAAGTCGCTGGGCGCGTGGGCACTGGATATTCTTATCTGGGGTGGTGTCGGCGCCGCGCTGGTCTACAGCTTCGCTCCGGTCGATCTCGCTGGCAGTTCCAGGCTGTTCAGCAATTCCGAGGCGACGCAAGATTTTGCACGGGAGCTGCTGAAGCCCGATTTTACGGACTGGCGGATTTTCGTCGCCAAGATGTGGGAGA
>JALYPS010000178.1 GCA_030856285.1 Pseudomonadota bacterium | reverse complement strand
GGTCCGGCCTGACCGGAAGTGTTGGATGGCGATGTCAAAGACCGTGACGGCGGGATTTCAGTCCCGAACGGCAGATTCTATCACGGTCGCGAGCGGCGCCAGGGAAGCGGTCGGGATTCATCCGGCGGATCAGGGGCGAGAAGGCACGGTCAGGGGTGTGAAAGGAACGGAAGATCGAGGGCGGGAGTAGCGGGTTTCCGGGGGGCTCACGCCGGCGAGCTTCTCCACGAGCGTGAGGGCCCGCCCGCGATCTGAATCATATCAGTCGAGCCTCAGCATACGGTCCAGGCTGGCGCGGCCGGGCCCGCGCGCGATCAAATAGACGAGAGGCCCCGCCCAGAGCAGGTGTGTCGGCCAGCCGCCGGGGATCACGAAGAGCTGGATGACCAGGGTCATGGCCAGCAGGCCGAGGGCGGCTGGTCGGGTGAACAGGCCCAACACCAGGAGAATCGGCAGGGCGTGCTCGGCATAGGCAGCCAGGGTGGCCGCGATATCGGGGGGCAGCAGTGGAACGCGATATTCCTCGGCGAAGAGATACCGGGTGGAAGGCGTGATCGTGAGCAGGCCCTCGACCTTGGTCCGGCCGGACAGGAAGAAGGGGGCGGCGACGCCGAGGCGCAGCAAGAGGGCCAGCGGCCATTCCGGGATGGCGGCGGTGACACGGTCGCGGACACGCGCGATGACGATCATGGGCGGAAGCTCCGGAAGCCGGCGGAATCGAAGACTCCGAGGGCGATGAGGTCGGCGAAAAAGGAGGGAATGTCGGTCTTGGGGCGGACCGATCGGGCGGACAGCGAAGCGACGCCGAAGGGGCGACCCTTGCGGCATGCGTCGAGAAAGGCCCATTCGGCCCGCGAGAGGCGGCGGACGCGAACTTCGGCGCCCGGGCGATGGATCAACAGGCCCTCGGGCTCGGGGCGCCAGCACAGGTCAGCCTGTTCGGACGGGAATCGGTGCGCCAGCCATAGCGAAGGCGCGGTCCAGTCGAACCAGAACAGGCGCGCGGAGGGATGCAGGCGTGCGGGCATGGCCGTCAGCGCCAGTCCGGCGGCGGCCGCTTGCGGCGCGGCGAGCGGCACGGCGTCGGGGGCCAGATGCGCCTCGGTCCAGGCGCGGTCGAGGCGGGCGACCGCCGCGAGGTAGGGCATTTCCCTCGCCGGTTCGAAGGCGGCGATCCAGTCTGGAAAAGCGGCGCCGAACGCCGTCAGGACGGGGTCGTCGCCGGGTTCAGCCTCGACGAACTCACGAGCGGCGGCGCGGAACCAATCGGCGCCGACCAGTTGGGACACAGTGGGGTAGTTGGCCTCCAATGCGTCCACTCGTCCCTTGATGGAGGTGTTGCGATAGACGGCGATGGCGCCCAGCGTTCGATCATCAGGCTTCAGATGCGGCCAAAGGGCGTCGAAGCGACCGTCGAGGGCGACAGAGAAGGCGTGGTGAAAGCGGGTCACGCCAGGACCGCCGTGGCGGTCAGGGCGCGATCGGCTCGGGCCTGCTCGCGTAGCAACTCGCTGAAACCCGGAACCTGACCGTCACGCTCGATAAGCGTGGGGCGGGGCCCGATCCGGTCCAGAATACGCCGGTAGAGACGCCACACGACCTCGCTGACCGGAGCATCATGACTGTCGATGAGCAGAGCCGCGCCCCAGACCGGGTCCGGGCGATGGCCGGCCAGATGAATCTCGCCAACGAGGGGTGCGGGAATGCGATCGAGCCAAGCCTCGGCCGATAGACCCATGTTGCACGCGCTGACATGTACGTTGTTGACGTCCACCAGAAGACCGCAGCCGGTGCGACGGGTGATCTCGACCAGGAAATCGACCTCCTCCCAATGATGGCCGGACATGGGGAGGTAGGCGGCGGGGTTCTCGATCAGCAAGGGGCGGCCCAGCGCGACCTGCGCCTCGTCGATGTGCTCGCAGATGAGCGTCAGCATCTGCCGGCTGCGCGGAACGGGCAGCAGGTCGGGGTGGTAGACGTTTCCGCGGCGCGACCAGGCCAGATGCTCGGACACCACAAAGGGCTGGAAGCGGTCGATCAGGTCGCGAAAGCGGGACAGGTGGGTCCGGTCGGGTCGCTCGTCGCCGGCCAGGGACAGACCGACGCCGTGCAGGGAAAGCGGATGCGCGGCGCGGATCCGCTCAAGCCAGGCGAGCCGGGGACCGCCCGCGACCATGTAGTTCTCGGGGTGAACCTCAAACCACAGGCCGCGCTGGTGTCCGGCCGCCGGGCAGGCCTCGGCTTCAGCATAGTGCTGGGGCTTCAGGCCCAGACCGGCGGTCGGAAAGGCTGTCATCAGCGGTTCGCGATCGGGCTCAGCGAGCCATTGCCCCGGGGTGTGCGGATGGAGGCGCAAGTCCCCTTGGCGACGAGCTTCCAGGCGTTGCCCTGATAGTCCCGGGTCGAGGTTCCGGCGCAGCTGGTGCCGGCGCCGGCGGCGCAGTCGTTCTGGCCGGCGCGAGCGACGCCGTAGCATTTCTCCATGGCGTTTTCCTGCGCCGCGGTGGGGTGGTTTTGCGCCGACGCGGCGGTGGCGCCGAGCGCGAGCAGGGCGCCGGCGCCGACGATGAGCTTGGCCTGGGTGTTCATGTGGTTGTCTCCTCATGCAGCCGGTCCGTGGCGGAACGGCCTTGCAGCAGAGGGTTCGACGTCATCCCGGCGCAGGTTACGGACAGGTCGGAAAAATAATTTCAGGGTGGTCGCCCACGCGCGATGTAACGTCGGGCGGGTTCCGCGCGAATGGAGAGCGTGGTGGACAGGGAAGCCGAGTTGAAGCGCCTGATGCTGCGAGGTCTCGAGGGAGATCCCGTGGCTTGGCGCATGCTGCTCACCCAGCTTCGGGGCGCCCTGACCCCCTATTTCAAGCGTCGCCTGAGCGGGCTGGAAGCGGATGCCGAGGACCTAGTGCAGGACTGCCTGATCGCCATACACGCCAAGAGGGCGACCTATGACCGGTCGATGGCCTTCACCGCCTGGGCCTATGCGATCGCTCGTTACAAGTTGATCGATCATTTCCGCCGGCAGGGCCGCCGGGTTGACGTGCCGATCGAGGACGCTTCCGTTCTGACCGCCGAACATTCTGTCGAAGACGGTGCGGTCCGAAGGGACCTGGCGAAGGTCCTGTCAATTCTGCCGATGCGGCAGCGCCGCCTCATCGAGGACGTACGAATCGGCGGTTTCAGCCTGGCCGAAGCGGCGGCGCGGAACGGCTGCACCGAGGGCGCAGCTAAGGTCAGCGTCCACCGTTCAATGAAAACGCTGTCCGCCAGCGTGGTGTCCCATGAAGACTGATGACCTTATCGATGCCCTGGCGGCGGGACTGCAGCCGGCGCGACAGGCGCGGCTGAATCCCGTGTTGCTGGCCTGCGCGGCGGCGGCGTCGGTGGCGGCGGTGACGATCCTGCTGGGCGTTCGGCCCGCGTTGCTTGAAACCCTTTCGTCCCCGACGACCTGGGTGAAGGGGCTTTATACAGCTGGCCTGGCTGGAGCGGCGCTGTGGCTGAGCTTCAGAGCGGGTCGGCCGGGGGCGGATACGCGGGTCCCGCTGGCGGTGTTGGGCGCGATCGTCGGCCTGGCCCTGCTTTGGGGCGCGGTCGAACTCCTCACGACCCCCGGCGACGAGCGGCTGGCGGATTGGCTGGGCCGGACCTGGACCATTTGTGGACGGAATATCCTGCTGGTCTCGACGGCGGCGGTCGTTCCGACCTTCCTGTCGGCGCGGCGACTGGCGCCCACGCGCCCGGCGTTCTCGGGTTTCGCGCTGGGCGTGGCCACGGGCGGGATCGCGGCGACGGCCTATGGCGTGCTGCATTGCCCGGAATCGAGCGCCGCCTTCGTAGCGACCTGGTACACGCTCGGCGTCGCCGGCGCGGGCCTCCTTGGAGCCGCAGCGGGGCGGGTTGCGCTGCGCTGGTGATGGCCAAGGCGTCGCTGGAGCGCCGGGAGCCGGATCCGATCTGACCGGAACGGCTACCTGACGCCCAGCCGATGTCAGCCGCTGCCCTCACACCAGCAGCGCCCTCAGCACCCCGTCCAGCACCGGGCGTCCAGCTCTCGTCGCCCGGACCCGGCCCGCCTCAACAGCCAGGAACCCGTCCCCGATCAGCCCTGCCAACGGCTCCGTCCCTACCGGCCGCCCCAGCGTGGCCAGATCGGTCAGCGCCACGCCCTCCACCGTCCGCAGGCCGAGCAGCACCTTCTCCTCCGCCGCATCCCGGGCTGACTGGGTCTCCCGTTCGCTCCACGGCGTCCCTGCCGCGACGCCGGCGACGTAGGCGCCGATCCCGCGGTGCGCGACGGTCGCCGTCCGCGCGCTGGCCAAGGTCAGCCGCCCGTGCGCGCCCGGGCCGACGCCCAGATAGTCGCCGCCGCGCCAGACGTGGAGATTGTGGGCCGAGCGGGCCGCCTCGCCCAGCGCGTGGTTGGAGACCTCATAGGCGTCGAAGCCGGCGGCCTCGAGGACGGTCTGTGTCGCCTCATAGAGGGCGGCGGAGCGGTCCTCGTCGGGCGGGGTCCAGGCGCCGCGGGCGACGGCGCGGCCGAAGGCGGTCGTCGGCTCAATGGTCAGCTGATAGGGCGAGACGTGTTCGAAGCCGAGGTCGAGGGCCTCGGTCAGTTCGGCGCGCCAGCCGTCCACGGTCTGGCCCGGGCGGGCGTAGATCAGGTCGATGGACAGGCGCTGGAAGGCGCGGGCGGCGACGGCGACGGCGCGGCGGGCCTCGTCCGCCGAATGGTTGCGGCCGAGGAAGGCGAGGGCCGCGTCGTCCAGCGCCTGCACCCCCATGGACAGACGGTTGACCCCGGCGTCGGACAGGGCGGCGAAGCGGGCGGCCTCGGCGTCGGTGGGATTGGCCTCTAGCGTGATCTCGATCGGGCCGCGCGGCGGGAACAGGGTGCGGGCGCGGTCGATGACGGCGGCCACGGCCTCGGGCGCCATCAACGAAGGGGTGCCGCCGCCGAAGAAGACGGAGGCCAGCCGGCGGGAGCCGGTCAGGGCGGCCTGCGCCTCCATGTCGGCGAGGATGGCCTCGACCAGCGCCGCCTGTTCCTCGACCCGGCCCCGGTCGCGCACGACGTTGAAGTCGCAATAGGGGCAGATGCGGGCGCAGTAAGGCCAGTGGACGTACAGCGCCACGTCCGTTCCGGGATCAGAAAAGGCGTCCTTCTCCCCTTGAGGGAGAAGGTGGGCGGCGGAGCCGCTCGGATGAGGGGGCTGTCGGCCACGGACAGGCGGCTGGCCGGTCAAGACCGGCGAGGCGGAAACAGCCCCCTCATCCGTCTCGCTCCGCGAGCCACC
>JALYPS010000145.1 GCA_030856285.1 Pseudomonadota bacterium | reverse complement strand
GCCCCTCAGCCTCGCCCGCCCTGGCCAGCGCCTGCACGAACGCGTGGATGAAGGCCGGCGCGGAGCCCGCCGCGGCGGTGGCGACGTCGATGTGGGCCTCCTGATCAAGGTCCACGACCTCGGCCATGGCTTCAAACAGCCCGCGCGCCGTCTCGCGGGCGGCGGCGCGATCGGACCACAGGGCCGCCACGCCCCGTCCCTGCGCCACCGCCGTCGTCGGCATGACCCGCGCCACCGGGCGGCCCGACATCGCCTTGATGTCCGAGGCGGACACCCCCGCCATCACCGAAACGACGACGACCTCGCGGTTCAGCGCCCCGACCAGCGGGCTCAAGGCCTCGCGCCAATTCGCAGGCTTGACCGCCAGCACAAGAGTGGACGCCTCGGTCACGGCGTTCAGGGGCGGATTGACCCGGGCGCCCTGCGCCCGCGCCGCCTCGGCGGCCGGCTTGTCCGACGGGGTAAAAATGATCAGATCGGGCGCCGCTACGACGCCGGTCGTCAACCAGCCCTCAAGGATGGCTGAACCCAGCCGTCCGCACCCGACGAGGGCGACGGTTCCGGCTCTGGCGTGTGCGTTCATGGCCTCAGGCCGTGCCGATGGTCTCGAACAGGCAGGAGTCGATCGCCTCCTGCGGCTTCTTGTTGCCGCGGATCATGAAGTCGAAGGCGGGATAGTAGCGATCGGCCGCCTCGACCGCGGCGTCGATCATCGAGGCCGCCTGGGCCAGGGTCGGGCGCTCGCCCATCGGCAGGGCCAGCGAGTGCCGGAAGACGATTTCGCCGTCATCGGCCCAGACCTCGAAATGGCCCATCCAGGTGCGCTGGTTGATCAGGCCGACCAGTTCGTAGGCCGCGGCCCGGCGGGCCTTCGACGCCTGCAGGTCCAGTGCGCAGCAAAGCTGCAGGCAGTCGCCTTCGGGCCGCCAGGCGAACCACAGCTCGTAGTCCTTCCAGTCGCCGGCCAGCGCAAAGGCCAGATCGCCCTCGTCCGTGCGGTCGAACGGCAGGTTTTCGGCCACCAGAACGTGCTCCACGACATCCAGAGGATCGTAGGGAACATCGACTTCTTCGGGCCGTACAGCGTCCATCAGGCAGTCTCCGGGCGCGACTCACGTCCCATGTCGGGACGGTAGGCGGGTTCGCAGATTCGGCTCAACCGACTGCGTCCTGAGGGGGAACGCGCCCTGTGGACGTTCCCGTGGCAGGCTTCTTTGCCGTCTTTGCGGGCGACTTCAGCGCCGCGATCTCCGCGCGCAGGGCCGCGATCTCGGCTTTCAGGGCATCGAACTCGTCGCGGCGGACCAGATCGAGGTCGGCGGCCATCCGGTCGGTGCCCGCGCGAAAGGCCGTTTTGGCCTCCTCCCCCGCCGCCTGGGCCAGTCCCATGGCCCCGGTCGTCAGCTTGGCGAATTCGTCGAGGAGGGGGTTGCGGGTTTGCATGGAACTCTCCGGCTCGCACAGGCGAGCGTCGTTAAGGAAGGTTCATCCGATATGGTGAACGAAACCTTTCTGTCGATGCGACCGATGGCCTGATTTGGGCGGCAGGAGGCGTGTTGCGGAAATTTCAGGGACGCGCCCTGCGCCGCTTGCTAAACCGCATCCGAAAACCTTCGCAGGAGCGCCCGTGCAATTTCCCGAGTTCGACCCGGTGCTGTTCAGCATCGGCCCGCTGGATATCCGCTGGTACGCCCTGGCCTATGTCGCGGGCATCGTCCTGGGCTGGTGGTATGCGGCCCGTCTGATCAAGAACACGGCCATCTGGTCGCCGGGCAAGGCGCCCCTGACGACGACGCAGCTGGACGACCTGATCCTGTGGATCACGCTCGGCATCATCCTGGGCGGCCGGTTCGGCTACGCCCTCTTCTACAAGCCTGAACTGTATGCGGACCTGTTCACCGGCGCGACCTGGGCCGAGCGGATGGGGCTGTTCCGGCTGTGGGACGGCGGCATGTCCTTCCACGGTGGTATGATCGGGACGACCTTGGCGGTGGTGATCTACGCCTGGCGCAACAAGCTGCGCACGCTGAGCATCGGCGACATGGCGCTGGCCGCCGCGCCGTTCGGCCTGTTCTTCGGACGCATGGCCAATTTCATCAATGGTGAACTGTGGGGTCGCGAGACCACGGTCCCGTGGGCGGTCCGCTTCTGCAACGCCAGCATCGAGCGGATGTACGGCTTCTGCCCGGCCGGGGACGTCCCGCGCCATCCCAGCCAGCTCTATGAGGCCGGTCTGGAGGGCATCGCCCTGTTCGTCATCCTCTGGCTCGCGGTCTTCCAATGGCGGCTGCTGGTCAAGCCCGGCTATGTCACCGGCCTGTTCCTGTTCGGCTACGGTCTGGCGCGGGCCACGCTGGAGAATTTCCGCCAGCCCGACGCCGGCATGGAGAACCTGCCGCTCGGCCTGACCATGGGCATGATGCTGTCGATCCCGATGATGCTCATGGGGGCGTGGCTGATCTGGCGCGCCTGGAGCCGGCCGCCGGTCGCCGCCTGACGCCCATGTCGCTGAAAGACCGTCTGGCGCGCGAGATCGTCCTGACCGGACCGATGACGGTAGCCGACTATGTCACCCGTTGCTTGCATGACCCTGAGGGCGGCTACTACGCCACCCGCCCGGCCATCGGCGCGACCGGCGACTTCATCACGGCGCCGATGATCAGCCAGATGTTCGGCGAGCTCATCGGCCTGTGGGCGGTCGAGCTGTGGCGGCGGCTGGGCGCGCCCGAACGGGTGCGGCTGGTCGAGGTCGGCCCCGGCGACGGGACGCTGATGGCCGACGCCCTGCGCGCGGCCCGGCTGGACCCCGAGTTCCTGCGCGCCGTCGACCTGATCCTGATCGAGCCCAGCCCGCCGTTGCGCGAGGCCCAGGCCCGGATGCTGGCCGACAGCGACCTTCACCCCCGCTGGGTCACGTCGCTGGACCGGATCGAGACCGACGCACCGGTTATCCTGATCGCCAATGAGGTTCTGGACTGCCTGCCCGCACGCCAGTTCGTGAAGACCGATGACGGCTGGGCCGAGCGCCGCGTGGGCGTCACCGATGACGGCGCCCTGACCTTCGGTCTGGTCAAGATCACCGGCGGCTTCAAACGGCCGGACTTCGCGGTCGAACCCGGCCAGACGGTCGAGATTTCAAACCAGCAGGCCGCCTTCGGCCGCGATGTCGCCGCCCTGATCAAGGCCGCTGACGGCGCCGCCCTGCTGATCGACTACGGCCGCGCCCGGCGAGAGGCCGGCGACACCCTCCAGGGCCTGCGCCGGCTTCAGAAGGTCGATCCGCTGGAAACGCCCGGCGAGGTGGACCTGACCCAATGGGCCGACTTCCCCTCGGTGCTTGAGGCCGCGATCCACGCCGGGGCCGACGTCACCGGAACCCTGGGTCAGGGCGAGTTTCTGGGCCTGCTCGGCATCGAGGCCCGCGCCGACCGACTGAAGGCCGGCCGCCCCGACGCCGCCCCCGTGATCGACCGCCAGCTGGCGCGCCTGACAGCCGACGACCAGATGGGCGCCCTGTTCAAGGCCTGCGCGATTTTCTCGCCGCGCTCGCTGGTCGTCCCGGGCTTTGAGGCATGGCCATGACGCTGACCCCCATCACCCATCCGCTGCTGAACCGGGCCGGCGTCCGCCACGGCTTTTTCACGCGGCAGGGCGGTGTCTCGACCGGCCTCTATGAGGGGCTGAACACCGGCGTGGGTTCGAAGGACGACCCCGCCGCCATCGCCGAAAACCGCCGCCGCATCGCCGAACACCTCGGCGGCGTCCCGGACGACCTGGCCGCCTGTTTCCAGGTCCACTCCGCCATGACCCGCGTCGCCGTCGAAGGCTGGAAGGGCGCGCGGCCCGAGGGTGACGCCGCGGTCACCGCCACGCCCGGCGTCATCTGCGCCGTCCTCACCGCCGACTGCGCCCCGATCCTGCTGGCAGACCCGGAGGCCGGAGTCGTCGGCGTGGCCCACGCGGGCTGGAAGGGGGCGCTGGACGGCATCGTCCACTCGACCGTGACGGCCATGCAGGCCCTCGGCGCAGAGCCCCGCCGCATGGTCGCCGTCGTCGGCCCCTGCATCGCCCAGGCCTCCTATGAGGTGGGCGCCGACTTCCAGGACCGGTTCGACCACCACGACCCCGGCAGCGCCCGCTTCTTCGCTCCGGGAGAAACAGCGGACAAACGCTTGTTCGACCTGCCCGGCTTCGTGCTGTGGCGGCTGGAGCAGGCCGGCGTCGCCGACGCCGTCTGGACGGGCGACGACACCCGCGCCGATGCGACGCGGTTCTACTCGAACCGGCGGGCTTATCTGGCTGGGGAAGCTGACTTTGGGCGGCTGATGAGCGCGATCAGCCTAGGCTGAAGTCGTCGCTGTCTCTCAATTCCTTGAATCCGATATTCGAAATCATCCTTCCGGAGTATTCGAATTCCCTGCCCTTCGTCGACCGGAATTATCCAGCCATCGCCAATTCAGGCACGCGCGTCACTTCGCGCCAGGCATGGGGGTTGGCCAGCAGTTCGCGGACCAGCAGGTTGTTCATGTGGTGGCCCGCCTTGACGCCCTCGTAGCGGCCCAGCAGGGGCGCGCCCAGCACGTAGAGGTCGCCGATGGCGTCCAGCGCCTTGTGCTTGACGAACTCGCGCTCCATCCGCAGCCCGCCGGGGTTCAGGATCTGGTCGCCGTCGATGACCACGGCGTTCTCAAGCGATCCGCCGCGCGCGAGACCGGCCTGACGCAGCGCTTCGACCTCATGGGCGAAGCCGAAGGTGCGGGCAGCCATGATCTCGTTGCGGAAGGTTTCCTCGTCGACGACGAAGTCCACCACCTGATTGCCGATCACCGGGGTGTCGAACTCGATCTCGAACCGCATCTCATAGCGGTCGCACGGCAGCAGGGCGGCGGTCTTGTCGCCTTCCTGGACGCGGATCGGCTCGAGGATCTCGATATAGCGGACCGGGGCTTCCTGACGGCGGAAGCCGGCGCGGTCCAGCAGCTGGACGAACTGCAGCGCCGAACCATCGAGGATCGGCAGCTCGGGCCCGTCCACCTCGACCACGGCGTTGGAGACGCCCAGGGCGGCGAAGGCCGCCATCAGGTGTTCGATGGTCGAGAGCTGAACGCCGGCGGCGTTCTGGATCATGGTGTTCAGGCGGGCGTCGACAACGGCTTCGCCCGAGACCGGAATACGGTTGTCGCGGTCCTTGATGTCGGTGCGGACGAAGACGATGCCGGTGCCGGCCGGAGCCGGACGCACGGCCAGACGCACCCGGTCGCCCGTATGCACGCCCACGCCCGCGATGATGGCGGGGGCGACGGTCGTCTTCTGGCGATGGTCTATTCTGACCGACAAACTCATACTCATTGCAGTTTTTGCGCTCCGCCCTTGTGTGCGGAGTTCGCCCCACG
>JALYPS010000253.1 GCA_030856285.1 Pseudomonadota bacterium | reverse complement strand
GTACAGGACCGCGCACGATGTCGAAATAAGCCTGGAATCCGCCACGGTGGCCTGGACCCTGTGGTCGGCCCTGTGGCTGGCGACAGCCTATATCGGCACGAAATACCTGTCTGACAAAGGCGTGGTGGTCGAGGAGCTATAGGATGGCGAACCGCGATCGCTGACACGGTCGATTAAGGCTCCTGCTTTAGACTTGGGTTTCGTTCAACGCACCTGCGGGCCGTGTCCGGCCCCACTGGAAAATGTTGTGAACCGCTTCGCATTCACCCCGAGCCGGGCCTTCCCCGTCCTGATGGCAGCGCCATGATGGGGTTTGAGCGGTTCCTGCGCGGGTCGGAAGGATCGATCGCGCTGAAATTCGCCTTTGTCGGCCCGGCTGTCTTCCTGCTGGCGATTGGCGGAATCGACCTTCTGACTGTCTCGCGCTCGCAGGACCGGCTTCAAACCATCGCCGACCGCGCAGCCGTTGCGGGTGCAGAGATGCTGGACCCGGCGACGGACGCCGCCGCCGCCCGAATGCGCGCCGCCGCCTTCGTCGCTGCCGAGATGCGTCAGTGGCCCGACGCCCCGGCCTATCAGGCGAAGTATGAGATTGTCGATCAGGCCGGCGGGCGGGCGCTGCGGGTCGTGCTGCGCGGACACCGCCCGTCCTTCCTCGCCAATATGCTGCCGCCGGGCGGCTGGCATCTGGTCGGCGACGCCAGCGCGACGCCGGTCTGACGGTCCTCCGTCAGGCGTCGAACTGGAATTCCTCCGACGAGGCGACGGCCTGACGATTTCAGACATCGGCGCGACCACCGCTGACAGACTGTCGTTTTGCGGGCAGAGTGGGTCTCGGGGGACCTGATAATGAAGATCGTGCTTGCCGCCACCATCGCGTGGACGCTCACCTCAATGGCTGGCGCTGCCGGCGCCCAGACGCTGACTCCGCCGCAAGCCCCGGCCGGCGCCCGGCCGTCCCCGCAACAGGCCCTGACGCAGGACGGAGGCTCCCTGACCAGCGGACGCCCCGTTGGCGGCCGACTGGCGCGGGGCGACGACACCCTGCAGAGCGGAGAGTACGCAGACAGCTGGACGTTCCCTGTCCGACGGGGCCAGACCTATGAGCTGAATCTCTCGTCCTCGGCCTTCGATCCCTATCTGATCGTTCGCGGTCCAGGCGGACTGAGCGAGGACAACGACGACGATCCGGCCGCGCGCGGCTCTCGCGACAGCCGGGTGCGCTTCACAGCCCCGGCCGACGGCCTCGTCGAGGTGTCGGCGACCAGCTACGAGCCCGGAGAGACGGGAGCTTACACCCTTACCCTGGGTGGAGCGGCGGCGAGACCCGTCGCACCACCCGCCGCGGCGACGGCGTCTGATCGCCCCGTTCGCCTGGGCCAGACGCTTGCAGGACGACTTGGGGCCGGCGACCGTCAGTTGGACAGTGGCGAATACATCAACAGCTATGTATTGCGCGGGCGGCGCGGACAGACCCTGGACCTGCGACTGACCTCGACGGCCTTCGACCCCTATGTGGCCATCAGCGGCCCCAATGAATTCTCGGCCTTCAACGATGACGATCCGGCGGTAACAGACGGGCGCAACAGCCGGCTGGTCGTCACCCTGCCGGCTGACGGGGACTACCGCATCACCGCGACCAGCTACGCCTCGGGCGAGCAGGGCGGGTACCGTCTGGCGGTGCTGGACGGCGCCGGGGCCGCGACGCCCGCTCCGCCTGCCGTGCGTCCCTCGGAGCGCGCTTTGGCTAACGGCCAGATCACCATTGGCCAGGCCGTCAGCGGTTCGCTGGATGCGGGCGACGACACCCTGGAGTCGGGCGAATATGTCGACCACTTCCGCTTCACCGGCCGGCGCGGGCAGCGGGTGGCGGTGGAGCTGACGTCCTCGGCCTTTGACGCCTACACCATCCTCACCACGCCGGGCGGCGACCAGCAGGACAATGACGACGCCCGCGACGGCACTCATGACAGCCGGCTCGACACCGTCCTGGCCGAGGATGGGGAATACGAGGTCATGGTCACCTCCTACGCCCCCGGCGAGACCGGCTCGTACCGCTTCAGCGTCAGCCCCAGCCAGGGCTCGCCGCGGCAGGCCTCGGTGCAGGGCGGGGCGAGGGTGTTCGCGGTCATGGTCGGCGTCTCCGACTACGGCGGCGCCCAGAGCAATCTCGATTTCACCGACGAGGATGCCCGCAAGCTGGCCGAGACCTTGAGCACGGACGGCTCGCTGAACGCCGCCAGCGTCGTGCTGACCAACGCCGAGGCCACGGTCGCCGGGGTGCGCCGCGCCTTCGCCCGGGTCGCGGCCCAGGCGGGTCCGGAGGACACCTTCCTGTTCTTTTTCTCGGGCCACGGCGACCAGTCGGATACGCGGGTCAGCGGGCTGGAGCCGGACGGCAGGTCCGAGTCCATCGTGTTGCGCGACGGCGAGATCAGCGACAGCGACATGGCCGAGCTGTTCGGAACCCTGCGCACCCGGCTGTCGCTGCTGGTGCTCGATTCCTGCTATTCGGGCGGCTTCGCCCGCAACGTCGTGGATCGGCCGGGGGTTATGGGGCTGTTCAGCTCGGAAGAGGACCTGACCAGCGCCGTGGCCGACAAATTCCAGGCCGGGGGGTATCTGTCCCACTTCCTGCGCGCCGGCATGGGCGGTGAGGCCGACGGAGACGGCGACCGGCTGGTGACCGCCGGCGAACTGGCCACCTATCTACGCCGCCAGTTCCGGGAGCAGGTCGAGAGCGTCGAATCCGAGACCCAGGACGGCCAGCGCAACTACCAGAACCTGGTCGTCGACCGGGGCGGCGTGCAGGTCGATGACGTGATCGTGCGCCTGCCGGTGCTCGAGGTCGCCGCGAACGGCCGCTGACGGCAGGGAAAGATTGGTGGATGCGACAGGGATTGAACCTGTGACCCCCTCGGTGTGAACCGCCGCCAAGCCTATTTCAGGTTGTTTCACCGCGTTTCACGGGACATTCAAGACATTGATATTGCGAGAGTTTCAGATTTTCCGCATTTCAGCGGTTTTCAACGAGTTGCGCGTTAAAAGGCATCAATGGCGCCCACAAATCCTGAAAACAGGGTAGTGTCCCAGTGCATCTGGCTCACGTGGGATCGCTATGGATCGCTCAGTACAGCTTACCACCGACCGACAGATTCTCGCTCTGCGGCCGACGAAGACCATCTACGAGAAAAAGATCACCGGCAGTCGCGGGCTGAGCATCCGCGTGCTCCCGTCCTCGACCAAGCAGTTCGAGTTTCGCTACACCAGCCGGCAGGGCGCCCGACGCCGGCTCGCCCTCGGGATCTATCCCGATCTCTCGTTGGCCGAAGCCCGCCTAAAGGCGGCCGGCGTCCGCGTCGCGGTCGCAGATGGCCACGACCCCGTCGCCGAGCGCCAGGCGGCGCGCGCCAAGGCGCTGAAGATCGAAACCCTGGACAGTTTGGCGGAGGGCTATTGGGCCGCCGCGGAAGTC
>JALYPS010000111.1 GCA_030856285.1 Pseudomonadota bacterium | reverse complement strand
CGGCGTGTTCGACATGCTGTACGACCGCTCGCAGGACAATCTGAAGACCCTGATCGAGGAGAGCGCCGCCAATCCGTCCTCCAGCCCCGAGGCGGCCCGCATCGGCGCCTTCTACGGCAGCTTCATGGACGAGGCGACGGTTGAACGTCTGGGCGCCAGCCCTCTGCAAGCCGATCTGGCCGAGGTCCGCGCCGCGGACACGCGCGAGGAAATCGCGGCGCTGATGGGCCGGTCGCAAGGCGGCTTCGGGTCCAGCCTGTTCGGCGTCAGCACCTTCGAAGATCTCAAGGCCCCTGACCGCCGGGCCGCCTATGTGAGCCAGGGCGGTCTCGGCATGCCGGACCGCGACTACTATCTGGAGGACGGCTTCGCGACCCAGAAGGCCGCCTATCAGGCCTACATTGTCAGCGCCCTGACGCTGGCCGGCTGGCCCGAGCCGGAGGCCGCGGCGACCGACATCCTAGCCTTCGAAACCCGCATCGCCGGGCAACACTGGACCCAGGTGCAAAGCCGCCAGCTAGACAAGATCTACAATCCGATGACTGTGGCCGAACTGGCCGCGGCCGCGCCGGGCTTCGATTGGTCCGCCTGGGCCGGGGGCGCAGGCGTAGCTCACATCACGACCCTGATCGCCACCACCAACACCGCCTTCCCCGGAATGGCGCAGGTGTTCGCCGAAACGCCGACCACGACGCTCCAGTCCTGGCAGGCCTTCCATGTGATCGATCAGGCCGCCCCCTATTTGTCGAGCGCCTTCGTCGCCGCCAATTTCGAGTTCCATGGCAAGGTTCTCAACGGGGTCCCGGACAACCGGCCCCGCTGGAAACGCGGAGTAGCGCTGGTCGACGACTCGCTGGGCGAGTCCCTGGGCCAGGAGTATGTCGCGCGCCACTTCCCCGCCGAGTCCAAGGCCCTGATGGAGACACTGGTCGCCAACCTGCGGCGCGCCATGACCGCCCGTATCGAGGGGCTGGAGTGGATGAGCCCGGAAACCCGCCAGCAGGCGCTCTACAAGATGAGCCGCTTCGGGGTGAAGATCGGCTATCCCGAGCAATGGCGCAGCTATGACGGCCTGCGGCTTGAGCCCGGCGACCTGTATGGCAATGTCGAGCGGTCGGCGGCCTTCGAATGGGCGTGGAACGTCGCCAAGCTGAGCCGCCCCGTCGACCCGCTGGAGTGGGGCATGACGCCCCAGACGGTGAACGCCTATTACAGCCCGCCGCGCAATGAGATCGTCTTCCCGGCCGCCATCCTCCAGGCGCCCTTCTTCGATCCGAACGCCGATCCGGCCATCAACTACGGCGGCATCGGCGCGGTCATCGGCCACGAGATCACCCACGGCTTTGACGATCAGGGCCGCAAGGTCGACGGCGACGGCGTGCTGCGTGACTGGTGGACCGCCGAGGACGCCGCCAAGTTCGAGGAACGCGCCCGGGTTCTCGGGGCCCAGTACACGGCCCTGAGCCCCATTGAAGGCGTCAACGTCAACGGCGACCTGACCATGGGCGAGAACATCGCAGACCTCGGCGGCCTGCTGCTGGCGCTGGATGCCTACCATCTATCACTCAACGGGGCCGAGGCGCCGGTGATCAACGGCCTGACCGGCGACCAACGCGTCTTCCTCGGCTGGGCCCAGGTCTGGCGTGAGAATTCGCGCGACGAGGCGATGCGCCAGCGAGTGACGACCGACCCGCATGCGCCCTCCCAGTATCGGGCTGCAGTGCCTGCCCGCAACATCGACGCCTGGTACGCCGCGTTCGGCGTCCAGCCGGGCGACGAACAGTACCTCGCGCCGGAGGCCCGCGCCCGCATCTGTTAGGCGCGATCCGCGAAACGACAACGGCCCCGGCGATCGCTCGCCGGGGCCGTCTGCTATTCTAACGAACCGCGCGGCGAAGCCGCCAGGTCGTCGGATCGGGAGGTCCCGAAGGGCCGACGACCGCGGCCCACCAAGAAGCCTTAACCCACGATCTGGTCGTCGGTGAAGAACTGGGCGATCTCGATGCCGGCGTTCTCAAGCGAGTCCGAACCGTGGACCGAGTTCTCGCCGATCGACAGAGCGAACAGCTTGCGGATGGTGCCGTCAGCGGCGTCCTTGGGGTTGGTGGCGCCCATGACCTCGCGATAGGCGGCGACGGCGTTGGGGCCTTCCAGCACCTGAACGACGACCGGCTCGGCGGTCATCTGGCCGACCAGCTCGCCGTAGAACGGGCGTTCGGCGTGGACTTCGTAGAATTTCTTCGCCTGGGCGTCGGTCAGCTTGACGCGGCGCTGCGCGACGATGCGCAGGCCGGCGCCCTCGATCACGGCGTTGACGGCGCCGGTCAGGTTGCGGCGCGTGGCGTCGGGCTTGATGATCGAGAAGGTGCGTTCGGTCATGGGAGTGACTTCTTGTTGGGAGATTGAAGGTCGCGGGCTTATAGACGCGCCCTCCGCCCTTTCCAAGGCGTCCCTGAAGCTCGCGGCGCGGCCGCTCGCTGCTTGAGGGACGATCCCCTTCCTGCCCCTGCCGCTCCCCGCCAACCGGGGGCGCCCTCGCCTCTCGGACCCTCGTCTTCGCCATGCTCCAGATCACTGACCTGACCTTCAACGCCTGGGGCCGCAAATTCCTCGAGGACGCCTCCGTTTCCCTGCCGCCCGGCTCCAAGGTCGGGCTGGTCGGCCGCAACGGCATCGGCAAATCGACCCTGTTCAAGCTGATTCTCGGCGAACTGGCCGCCGGCGGCGACGAGATCAGCCTGCCGAAGACGGCCCGCATCGGCTCGGTCGATCAGGAACACCCGGCCACGCCCGTCAGCGTGCTCGAGACCATCCTCGAGGCCGACGAGGAGCGTCACAGCCTGTTGGGCCGTCTCGAAACCGCCGAGCCCGAGGAGATGGGCGAGATCTGGACCCGGCTGATCGAGATCGATGCCGACGCCGCCCCCGCCCGCGCCGCGGAAATCCTAGTCGGCCTCGGCTTCGACCATGAGAACCAGCAACGGCCGATGTCGGAGTTCTCGGGCGGCTGGCGCATGCGCGTGGCCCTGGCGGCCGCCCTGTTCGCCGAGCCGGACATGCTGCTGCTCGACGAACCGACCAACTACCTCGATCTGGAAGGCGCCCTGTGGCTCGAGGCGCGGCTGAAGAAATACCCGCACACGGCCCTGATCATCTCCCACGACCGCGAGATGCTGAACGAGGTCTGCACCCACATCCTGCACCTCGCGAACCGCAATCTGACCCTCTACACGGGCAACTACGACCAGTTCGAAAAGGCCCGGGCCGAGAAGGCCCGCCTGCAACTGTCGGCCAAGGCCAAGCAGGACGCCGAGCGCGCCCACCTGCAGGCCTTCGTCGACCGCTTCAAGGCCAAGGCCTCCAAGGCCGCCCAGGCCCAGTCGCGCATGAAGCGGCTGGCCAAGATGCAGCCGGTGGCCACTACCATCGAGGAGCGCGTCGCCCCCTTCATCCTGCCGTCCCCGCCGCGCCCGCTGGCGCCGCCGCTGATCCGGCTGGAGCGCGCCAATGTCGGTTACGAGACCGGCAAGCCGATCCTGCGCAATCTCAACCTGCGCATGGATCTGGACGACCGCATCGGCCTGCTCGGTGTCAACGGCGCCGGCAAATCGACCTTCGCCAAGATGATCGCCGGGGCCCTGAACGTCTCCGAGGGCGAGTTGCACCGAGACCGCAAGATGCGGGTGGGCTGGTTCCACCAGCACCAGATCGAGGCCATGGACCCGACCGACACCCCGCTTGAGATCATCCGCCGCGCCATGCCCGATGCCCCGGAGAGCGCCAGGCGCTCCAAGCTGGCGCAATGGGGACTGGGCTATGAGAAGCAGGAGACCACGGTCGCCAGTCTGTCCGGCGGCGAGCGCGCGCGCCTGCTGCTCAATCAGGTTGCGATGGACGCCCCGCACATCCTGATCCTCGACGAACCGACCAACCACCTCGACATCGACAGCCGCCGGGCCCTGCTGGACGCGCTGAACGACTATTCGGGCGCTGTCATCCTGATCACCCACGACCGCTCGCTGATGGAGATGGTCGCCGACCGCCTGTGGCTGGCCGCGGATGGCACGGTGAAGCCGTGGGACGGCGACATGGACGACTACGCCCGCTTTGTCCTCGACCGCGCCAAACAGGCGGCGGTGCGACCCAGCCAGATCAAGGACGAGACGGCCGCTGTCGCCGCGCCCCAGCAGGGCAAGAAGAAGAACGACAAGAAATCAGGCCCCTCGCCCTCAACCCTGCGTCACGCTGTGAAGAAGGCCGAGGAGCGTATGACCCAGCTCACCGCCGAGATCGCCCGCATCGACGACGACATGGCCAACGCCTCGGTCAGCAATCCCAAGGCGCTGGAAGGCCTGACCCGGGCGCGAGCCAAGACGCAGGCGGACCTCGACGCCGCAGAGACGGCGTGGGTCGCCGCCGAGGAAGCCTTGGCCGAGGCAAGCTGATCGGGTGCCGGCCGGGCTCCTCGCTGGATTACGGAAAGCTAATCCAGCCGATTGCATCCGCGAGACCCCTGAGAGACCTCTTGCAGGAGCGGCGTGACGGTCACGCTTCTAGGGGATTGCCAGAATGTCGAAATATGTCGTGGCTTGCAGCGAGCCCATTCGTCGTCTGTCGCGGGGCCGCTTCCACGGCGTCCGCCTCGTGTTCGCCGGCCTGACGGCGCTTGTCCTGACGGCCGCGCCTGCGCTGGCGCAGGACGTCAGGCGAATGGACGAGGTAGTGC
>JALYPS010000251.1 GCA_030856285.1 Pseudomonadota bacterium | reverse complement strand
GTGAAGGGTCTACCGGTGCGGTTTGCTCCGGTGCGACCGGGGGCGAGGCCGGCGACGAGCACCCGGGCGTGAGGGTCGCCGAAGGAAGGGGCGGGGCCGTTGAACCAGTCGGGATGCTGGCGCGCGTTCTCGCGACGGTATTCGACGAGACGCGGACACAGCGGACAGTCGCGGGGCGGTTCGGACGCGGCGGTCTGCGGGGTGATCGGCAAGGCGGGCGAATCCTTCGGCGGCGGGCGGGCACGACCGCCTACATTGGTGTAATATGCGGGGATGGAAAAGTCCGGCTCGCAGCAGAACGCGCCGTTGCCCGTTCCGCTCGAGGACGCGGCGCGGCTGGACGACGCCGTCGTGGTGGCTCTGGGCTGCAACGACCGGGGCCCCTGGAGCGACTGCCGGGAGGCGCTGGAGGCGGCGCTGGCGCGGTTCCGGGCCGAAGGCATCGACGTGGTGGCGCGGTCGTCCTGGTGGCGTTCGGCCGCCTGGCCCGATCCGACCGATCCGCCGTTCCTGAACGGGGTGGTCATCGTGCATACGGCGCATGGGCCGCATGAGCTGATGGCGGCGCTGGGCCGGATCGAGGAAATCTTCGGACGGCAGCGGCGCGCGGCCAATGCGCCGCGGACCCTGGACCTCGATCTGATCGCCTATGGTCGGACGACCGGCGACCTCAACGGTCTGATCCTGCCGCACCCGCGCGCGGCCGAGCGGTTGTTCGTCATGGGTCCGCTGGCGGAGATCGCACCGGGGTGGGTGCATCCCGGCGGGGAGACGGCGGAGACGCTGGCGGCGCGCGCCAAGATCGGAAAAGACGCGGCGCCGTTGCCCTAATGCCTCATTCCCGCCCATGCGGCGTTGCACAATTCAGTCCAACACTCTATTTTGTGCGGTTCTCCCCTCGCGCCCCGAGGCCCGAATTCAAGGAAAGTCATGGCTCGCGTCACTGTCGAAGACTGCATCGAAAAGGTGCCGAACCGTTTCGGTCTGGTTCTGCTGGCGGGCAACCGCGCCCGCGCCATCGCCAACGGCGCGCCGCTGACCATCGATCGGGACAACGACAAGAACCCCGTCGTGGCCCTGCGTGAACTGGCCGACTCGACCGTCGTGCCGGACGAACTGCGCGAGACCGTTATCGTTGCACTGCAACGCGTCGACGAGCGCACCGAAGCCGAGGACGAGGCCGAGATCGTGGGCCTGCTGGCTGAACCCCAGCACATGAACATGGCCGAGGCCGAGCTGATCCGTGCGCTGCAAAGCGACCGCGACGGCGGCCAGGAGGAACGCTACTGACGGCGGACCCCGCCAACGGTATCACCATCCTGCCGGCGCGGCAGCCCGCGCCGTCGCCCGAACCCGCCAATCTGAACGACCCCGGCGGTCCGCGCCCCCATGTGGACCCGGACCCGCACCCCCGCTCGAAGGTTCTGCGCCAGTTCGAACTGGTCGAGGCCGTGCGCGCTTACGACCCGACCGCGGACGAGGCGCTGCTGAACCGCGCCTATGTCTATGCGATGAAGATGCACGGCTCGCAGCTGCGGGCCTCGGGCGATCCCTATTTCGCCCATCCAATCCAGGTCGCAGGCATCCTGACCGACTACCGCTTGGACACGGCCACCATCGTCACCGCCCTGCTGCATGACGTGGTCGAGGACACCTCGGCCACCCGCGACGACATCGCCGAACGTTTCGGCGAGGAGGTGGCCTCGCTGGTTGAGGGGGTCACCAAGCTGTCGCGGCTGGAGCTTCAGGCCGAGCACACGCGTCAGGCCGAAAACCTGCGCAAATTCATCCTTGCCATCTCCAAGGACGTCCGCGTCCTGCTGGTGAAGCTGGCGGACCGCCTGCACAACATGCGGACGCTGAAACACGTCAAGCCTGAGAAGCGCGAGCGCATCTCCCGCGAGACGCTGGAGGTCTATGCGCCGCTGGGCCGGTCGATCGGCATCCACTCGATCGCCTCCGAGCTGGAAGAACTGGCGTTCGAGCATCTGAACCCCACGGCCCGGACCGCCATCGAGCGGCGGCTGGAGGCGTTGAAGCTGGAGCACGGCCGCGCCATCGACGGCGTGTCCCGCGAGGTCGAGCGCGTGCTGCAGGAAGCCGGGGTCCGGGCCCAGGTGTTCGGCCGGCAAAAGACGCCCTATTCGATCTGGCGCAAGCTGCAGCGCAAGTCGGTGGGCTTTTCGTCCCTGTCCGACATCTACGGCTTCCGGGTCATCGTCGAGGCCGAGGACGACTGCTACCGCGCGCTCGGGGTGATCCACCGGGCCTGGCCAATGGTACCGGAGCGGTTCAAGGACTTCATCTCCACCCCCAAGTCGAACAACTACCGCTCCCTGCACACGACCGTCGTCGGGCCCTCGGGCCTGCGCATCGAGATGCAGATCCGCACCGAGCCGATGGACCGGGTCGCCGAGAACGGGGTCGCGGCGCACTGGGCCTACAAGAACAAGGCCTACGGCTTCGACCGGGAGGCCATGGAGGCCGACGGCGGGCGCGACCCGCTGCAGAACCTGCGCCACCTCGTGCAGGTGATCGAGCACGGCGAGGGCGGGGAGGACTGGGTCGAGCACGCCAAGCTTGAGATGTATCTCGAGCAGGTCTTCGTGTTCACGCCCAAGGGGTCGTTGATTACATTGCCGCGCGGCGGCATGCCGCTGGACTTCGCATACGCTGTCCACACCGAGGTCGGCGACACGGCGGTGGGGGTCAAGATCAACGGCGAACTGAAGCCGATGCGCACCCAGCTGCAGAACGGCGACGTGGTTGAGGTCGTGCGCGGCGCAAAGCGGGAGATCCCGGTCGACTGGCGGTCGCTGACCATCACAGGTCGGGCCCGGTCGGCGATCCGGCGGCACATCCGTACGTCGGAGCGGGGCGAGTTCCAGAAGCTGGGCCGGGCGACGCTGGAACAGACCCTGTCGCGGGCCGGCAAGACCCTGGCCGAGGTGTCGCTGAAGGCCATGCTGGAGACCTTCGCTTTCGCCGCCGAAGAAGATCTGTACGAAGCCATCGGGCGCGGCCGGGTTTCGGCCGCCAAGGTCGGGGAGACCCTGTTCCCGGCGCTGAAGGGCCGGCTGAAGGCCAGTCCGGATCGCAAGCGGATCGGCGACGAACAGGCGCGATTGTTCGTGCGCGGCGGTGGCCTGACGCCGGGGATCAGCGTCCATTTCGGCCATTGCTGCTCGCCCGTGCCCGGCGACCGCATCGTCGGCATCCTCGAAGCCGAGGCCGGGCTGACGGTCCATACGATCGACTGCCAGCAGCTGGCGGACTACGCCGACGACGACTCGGTGTGGCAGGATCTGCAATGGACGCCCCAGGCCGAGCAGGGCGCGGTCGCCGCCGCCCGCATCCGCGCCACCATCAAGAATGCGCCGGGCGTGCTCGGCCAGGTCGCCACCATCATCGGCGAGGCCGGTGGCAACATCCTGAACCTTGTGATGAGCCACCGGCAGCAGGACTTCTTCGACGTCGACATCGACATGGAGGTCGAGGACGCCAAACACGCCACGGCCATCATGGCCGCCCTGCGCACCAATCCGTCGGTCGATACGGTTGAGCGGGCGCGGGGCTGATCGCGACGCTCGGGCGGCGTTCGAAATCGCGTGACCGTCGTTGCAGCGACCGATAGCGTCGCGCCGGGTTCGGACGCCGCTGGGGGTGATGATGTCGAAACGGCTATTGCTGTGCGCGGCGGCGCTTTGGACTACTGCGTGCCCGACCCTCGCCCAGGCACCCGATGGGGATCAGGTCTGGCAGGACATGAGCGTTGCGGAGGCCCGCGCCTTGGCGGCCGAGAGCGGCGGTGTGGTCCGTTCGGTCGAGGACACGGACACGGGCGAGTATGTCATGGCCATAGCCTACCCGGACGAACTGCCCGTGACTTTGAAAGGCCTCGGCTGCAGGGGAGCCGGTGAAGCCAAGCGCTGCGAGGAATTCCAGTTCAGCGCATACTTCGCGTTCGACACTGAGGCGGAAGCGGCCGCCCAGGAACACGCGCTCGACGTCATCTGGCTGGCCGACAAGCGGTATGACAATGAACTGATGGTCTGGAGGATGGGCTTCGTTGGCGGGACCACCCGGACCCATATGCTGAAGACGTTCATCGTCTTCGTCGAGACCGTCTGGGCAGCCCAGGCGATCGTTTATCCGCGAACGCCGGACGTGGAAGGGGCATCTGCGGTTTGAGACCGCAGTCCCTTCTCCGGCAGCCGGAGAGGGGCTATGAGCGCCCCATGACCTCACACGACGTTCTCGACGAATTCCGCGGCGCCGGCGCCCTGCGCGAAGGCCATTTCGTGCTGTCCTCGGGGCTGCACAGCCCGGTGTTCCTGCAGAAGAACCTGGTGTTCATGGACACGGCGCGGTGCGCGCGGCTGTGCAAGGCGCTGGCGGAGAAGATCACCGCTGCGGTCGGGCCGGTCGATGTGGCCATCTCGCCGGCCGTCGGCGGCATCATCCCCGGCTATGAGACCGCCCGCTGGCTGGGCGTGCCGTCGATGTATGTCGAACGCGAGGGCGGCGAATTCAAACTGCGGCGCGGCTTTCATATGGAGCCGGGACAGAAGGTCGTGATGGTCGAGGATATCGTCACCACGGGGCTGAGCTCGCGCGAGTGCATCGCCGCCATTCAGGCGGCGGGGGGAACAGTCGTCGCGGCGGCCTGTATCGTCGACCGCTCGGGTGGACGGGCCGACGTCGGCGTGCCGCTGGTGGCGCTGGCGACGCTGGACGTGCCGGCCTACGCGGCCGACGCCCTGCCGCCCGAACTGGCGGCCCTGCCGGTCGAGGATCCCGGCAGCCGCCGGCTGGCGAAGGCCTGAGCGATGGGTGAGCAGTTTCGCGCCCCCTCGCGCCTGAGACTGGGGGTCAACATCGACCATGTGGCGACCGTGCGAAACGCGCGGGGCGGGCTGTACCCCGATCCGGTTCGCGCCGCTGAGGAGGCTCTGGCTGCAGGCGCCGACGGCATCACCGCCCACCTGCGTGAGGACCGCCGCCACATCTCGGACGCTGACATCGACAGCCTGTCCGGCTTGCTGCGCGAGCAGTCGCGGCCGCTGAACCTTGAGATGGCCGTGACGCAGGAGATGCTGGCCATCGCCCTGCATCATTGCCCGCACGCTGTCTGTCTGGTGCCCGAGAAGCGCGAGGAGCGGACCACAGAGGGCGGGCTTGACGTCGTCGGCGGCCACAACTGGATCACCCCCTTCGTCGGTACGCTGAACGAGGCGGGGGCGCGCGTGTCCCTGTTCATCGGGGCCGATCCGGGCCAGATCGACGCCGCCCACCGCACCGGCGCGGCGGTCGTCGAACTACACACCGGCGCCTATTGCGACGCCGTGCGCGAAGGCCGGGACGAAGAGGCCGAGACCGAGCTCGCCTCGCTGCGGGCGGGCGCCGCCCGGGCCGCCGCCCTGGGCCTGGAGGTCCACGCAGGTCACGGCATCGACTATGAAACCGTGCAGCCGATCGCCGCCATCCCCCAGGTCGCGGAACTGAACATCGGGCATTTCCTGATCGGAGAGGCGATTTTCGTCGGTCTGGGTCCGGCGATCGCGCGGATGCGCGCCCTGATGGACGACGCTCGCGCCCCGGATGCGGGCTGATGATCATCGGGGTCGGCGCGGACCTGTGCGACATCCGCCGGATCCAGACCTCGCTGGACCGGTTCGGGGACCGGTTCAAACAGCGCTGTTTCACCGACCTTGAGCGCACCCGGTCAGACCGCAAGCCCGACCCGGCCTGGAGCTACGCCAAGCGGTTCGCGGCCAAGGAGGCCTGCGCCAAGGCACTGGGCACCGGGATGCGGAGGGATGTGTACTGGCGCGACATGGGGGTGGTAAATATGCGCTCCGGCCAGCCGACCCTGGCCCTGACCGGACACGCCGCAGAACACCTGTCCAGACTGACACCAGCCGGTCACGAAGCCCGGATACACCTGACACTCAGTGACGAGCACCCCTATGCGCTCGCCTTCGTGGTGATCGAAGCCTTGCCGATGGCTTAATCACGTTATACCGATTTCGCCGCAAAGACCGCGAACAGCGGCTGGGGGACAGAGTCACAATGAGCGACGAGCACAAGCCGCACGACGATCAAGCCGCAAATCCCGACCACGGCGCGGGCCACGGTCACGATGACCCCGCCGCCCATCCGGCCGCCCCGGTCCACGGCCATGACGACCATGGCCATGCTCCCACCCATGCCGACCATGAGCATGAAGACCATGCCGCGCCGGCCGCCGCTCACGGCCACGATGATCACGCGCCGGCCCATGCCGATCATGGACACGACGATCATGCCGCCCCCGCTGCTCCGGGCCATGATGATCACGGCCACGCCGCTCACGACGATCACGCCCCGCCTGCGGCGCATAGCGACCATGCTCATGACGATCACGGCCACGCGGCCGCTGCCCATGACGACCACGCCCATGAGGCCCCGGCGCAGGATGCGCACGGTCATGACGACCACGCCGCCCACGACCACGCCCCGGCTGTAGCCGCTGTCGCCGCGACGGGCGCCGCCGCTGCCGCCTCGTCCAGGCCGCCGGTCTGGAGCGACTCCGGCGACGCGCCGTTCGAGGACGTCGACGCGACGCCCGTCTATGCCCGCGGTTCAGGCAAGAAGCGCAAGTCGAAGGGCGGTTCGAGCAGCGAGGGTCTGGAGATCTTCAAGACGATCTTCTTCGCCCTGCTCATCGCCCTGGTGCTGCGCGTGGTGCTGTTCCAGCCCTTCACCATTCCGTCGGCCTCGATGGAGCCGAACCTTTACGAGGGCGACTACATCGTGGTGTCCAAATGGACCTACGGCTATTCCAAACACTCGATCCCGTTCAGCCCGCCGATCTTCGATGGCCGCATCATGCTGCCCGGAGTCAGCCACGAGCCCCGGCGCGGCGACATCGTCGTGTTCAAACTCCCGCGCGACAATGAGACGGACTACATCAAGCGCCTGATCGGCCTGCCGGGCGACCGTATCCAGATGATCGACAATGTGCTGTTCATCAACGGCACGGCGGTGCGCGACGTCGAGATGAGCCGCCAGGACGTCCAGAACCTGTACGGGACCCAGCTGACCATCCAGCTGCGCGAAACCCTGCCGGAAGGCCGTGAGATCAACATCCAGGACTGGGGTCCCGGCAATATCTCGGACAACACTCCGGTGTTCGAGGTCCCCGCCGGCCACTACTTCATGATCGGCGACAACCGCGACAACTCTCAGGACAGCCGCTACGACCAGTCCGCTGGCGTGGGCTATGTCCCGTCCGAGAATCTGATCGGCAAGGCCGAGATCATCCTGTTCTCGTGGACACCCGGCGCCTCGCTGTGGAACCCGGTCAGCTGGTTCTCGAAGATCCGTCCGAGCCGGTTCTTCACCGTCCTCGACTGATGGCTGACAGACGGGCCGAGGCTGTTCAGGCGCTCCGGCGCCGCCTCGGCCACGACTTCAGGGATCCGGCGCTGCTGGATCTGGCGCTGACACACGCCAGCGTGGGGGAGGGGGCCGAGCGCGACGCGCGCGGGAGGCCTTTCGCCGATAACCAGCGGCTGGAGTTCCTCGGCGACCGGGTGCTGGGCCTGCTAGTCGCCGACCGGCTGGTGCGCGACTTTCCGGGCTCCAATGAGGGCGAGATGTCGTCGCGGCTGCATGCGCTCGTCGAGAAGGCCGCCTGCGCGCGCGTGGCCGAGGCCCTCGGCGTCGGCGACGCCATGCGGCTGTCGCCGGGCGAAACCAAACAGGGCGGCCGGCGTCGCGACGGCGTGCTGGGCGACGCCATGGAGGCGCTGCTGGCGGCGGTCTGGCTGGACGGCGGCTTCGAGGCGGTCCGGGCGGTGTTCGATCAGGCGTGGAAGGACGAGCTGGCCGCCCCGCCGCAAAAATCGCTGACCAATCCGAAATCAGCACTGCAGGAATGGGCGCTCGGGCTCGGAAAACCCCTGCCGGCCTACCGCATCGTGGAACGGAAGGGCTCGGACCACGCTCCGACTTTCACGGTGGAAGCCAGCGTCGCCGGATATCCGCCCTTGACCGCGCAAGGCCGTTCGCGTCAGGACGCGGAGAAGGCGGCCGCCATCGGCCTGCTGCAGCGTGAAGGCGTGATTTGACCGAGACAACAAACCAGCGGGCCGGCTTCGCCGCCATCATCGGCGCGCCCAATGCGGGCAAGTCCACGCTGGTCAACCGGCTGACCGGAACCAAGGTCTCGATCGTCACGCAAAAGGTCCAGACCACCCGCTTCCCGGTGCGCGGCATCGCCATCGAAGGAAATGCCCAGATCGTGCTCGTCGACACGCCCGGCATCTTCACGCCGCGCCGCCGGCTGGACCGCGCCATGGTCGCGTCGGCCTGGGGCGGGGCCTCGGACGCCGACGTGGTCGTGCACCTGATCGACGCGGCCTCGCACATCGCCTCGGAGGGCAAGGAAGGCCAGGCTGCGGACCGCCGCTCGGCCGAAGACACCGAGACCATCATCGCCAGTCTGAAGGCTACGAACACACAGGTCATCCTGGCGCTGAACAAGATCGACGGCATGCGCCGCGACACCCTGCTGGCCCTGTCGCACGCGATGTTCGAAACCGGCGTCTATTCCGAGGTCTATATGATCTCGGCATTGAGCGGCGACGGGGTCGACGACCTCAAGCAGCGGCTGGCGCGGTCGATGCCGGCAGGGCACTGGCTCTATCCTGAGGACCAGTCCGCCGACGTCCCGATGCGCGTGCTGGCCGCCGAGATCACGCGCGAGAAAGTCTATCTGCGCGTCCATGAGGAACTGCCCTATTCGGCCGCCGTGGAGACCACGGCCTTTGAGGACAAGGCGGACGGCTCGGCCCGGATCGAACAGATCATCTATGTCGAGCGCGAGAGCCAACGCCCCATCGTGCTGGGCAAGGGCGGCCAGACCCTGAAATGGATCGGCCAGAAGTCACGTGAGGAGCTCACGGAATTGCTGGATCGCCCCGTGCACCTGTTCATCACGGTCAAGGTCGACCCGAAGTGGCAGGATTCCAGAGCCCTCTACGCCCAGTTCGGGCTGGATTTCGACGTCTAGACCCTTGTTTCACGTTCCCAGAAAATCCGGGGGGCATCCCCGGCTGGCGATGGCCCTCATCGCCGTGCTGTTGGTTCTGGTCGTCGGGCTGATCGCCTGGACGACTGTCCGGCCCGTCTCAACAGCGCCGGCTTCCGAGCCTCTGCCGCCGCGCCCGCCGCTCGTCGTGGTCGAGTCCCTGCCGCAGCTGGCAGAGCAGTTGAACCGCTGGGGCGGCTCGGGCCAGTTCTCCGGCGGCGTGCTGGTCGCGCGGGGCGACGAGGTGCTGTTCCGGCAGGTGCACGGCTTCGCCAACCGGAACCTCGGGACGCCGCTGGCCTTGAATTCCCGCTTCCGGCTGGCCTCGGTCAGCAAACAGTTCACCGCCGCCGCCATTCTGAGGCTGCAGGACGAGGGCGTGTTGTCGACCGAAGATCCGCTGTGCAGGTGGATCCAGCCCTGTCCGCCGGCCTGGGCGCCGATACGGTTGCATCACCTGCTGGCTCACAGCTCCGGCATCCCCGATCTGATGGCGCGGCCCGCCTGGGGCATCCGCCGGGTGACGCCAGCGTCCATGGAGGAATTGACTGCAGAATCCATGCAGTATGGGCTCCAGTTCGCTCCGGGAACGAAGGTCCGGTACAACAATGCCAGCTACAATCTGCTGGGAGCCGTGGTCGAGAAGGCCAGCGGCGCAAGTCTGCATGACTATCTGCGCACCGCCTTCTTCGGGCCGCTCGGCATGGTCGACACAGGTTATGACGACGGCCCCTCGGATGTGGTCATGGGCTACGCCAACCTGGCCGGGGGGTTGACGGAACAGCCCAACGCCAATGTCAGCATCATCGTCGGGGCAGGGGCCCTGTATTCAACCCTCGACGACCTGTTGGTCTGGCAGCGCGCCCTGCACGGCGGCCGACTGTTGAGCCCGCGCAGCTATGCGATGATGATCGCCGACCATGCGCCGGCGGACACCCCGGACGAACGCGGGCGTCCGCGGCGCGGCTGGGGCTTCGGCGTCTTCGACAACAGCATCGGGCAACGCGTCTCGCCGCCCTTCCTCGATCGTCAGATCTTCCACACCGGCAGCTGGTCGGGATTCCGCAATCTGGTGAGCTATCAGCCGGACGGGGACGTCACGGTGATCGTCCTGTCCAACAATTTCCACCAGCGTGAAGCCGTCTTCCTGCTCTCCCAGCAGGGCATCGCCGAGGCGCTCGGGCGGCCGTTCCCGACGGCGATGGCGCGCTAGGGCTCGCGAGCCCAACGGGCGCGCCGCGCCAGTTCAGCCTCGCCAGGCTCGATCTCGCCGAATGAACCCGTCGGCGGCGGCAGATCGGTCCTCTGGTAGGAGTGGACCACCACGCCCGAGGTGGACTGCCGCGTCTTCGCCAGTGTCCAGGCTCGAGGATGAGCCCCGCCATCGAACAGCCGTTTGCCCCCGCCGAGGATCACCGGGAAGGTCAACAGGGTCAGCTGGTCGATCAGGTCGTGGGCCAGCAGGGTGTGGATCACCTCGCTCGATCCCTGGATCAGCAGGTCGCGGCCCTCGGTCGCCTTCAAGGCTCGCACCGCCCCGGCCAGGTCGCCTTCCAGCCGGTGGCTGTGAGCCCAGGTCATGGGCGTCTCCGGCCCGGCCGCGACGTATTTGTTGATGGCGTTGAAGGTGCGGCCGATCTCGTCGTCCATCTTCGGCCAGTAGGCGGCGAAGATCTCATAGGTCCTGCGGCCGAGCAGCAGGTCGTAGTCCTCGCCCATGGCCTCGCCCATCAGCCCACCTGAGGCCTCGTCGAAATGGGGCCATACCCATCCGCCGAACGCGAAGCCGCCAGTCGTGTCCTCGTCGGGCCCGCCGGGCGCCTGCATGACGCCGTCAAGGCTCACAAAGCTCGCGGTTCTGATCTTGCGCATGGTCACCCCTTACGCGGGACGGCGGTGCGGGCCGGATGGCCGGATCGGGAAGACCGCACGCAGCGACGCGTCGCGCAACCACAGGCCGCCCCACATGAGCAGACCGAGGTAGACGCCGAACAGGGTGTGGCTGAACAGCGGGTTCCCGACCCGCAGATTGATGGCGATGGCCCCGCCCAGCAGGCCGGTCATCAGCACCGCGCCGAGCAGGCTCGTGCGGGGGATGACGTAGAGGGCCACGCAGGCCAGTTCGATCAGCCCGATCAGCATCAGGTATTTCCCGGGCCAGCCGAGCGGCGTCATGTTCTGCTCGGCGACCATGTCGGCCATGAGGAATTTCGGCGCGATGGAGGCGGCGAGCATGAACAGGACAAACAGGCCGCTCAGCACCCGCCCGGTCCAGACGGAAGGCGAAGCCTTCACTGGCCCGGCTTCCAGTCGGCCGACGGAATAGTGTTGACCATCCACGGCACGCCGAATTTGTCGATCAGCCCGCCATAGCCGGGCGACCAGAAGGTCGCGGAGAACGGCATGGTCGGCTGGCCGCCTTCGACCAGCGCGTCGTACCAACGCCGGGCCTGGGCGGCGTCCTCGGTGTGAACGGTGACGTCGAAACCGTTCTTGAGCTGGTCAAGCGGTGGCGCGAATTCGGGCGGTGAGTCAGAGCCCATGATCGCCTGGTCGCCGACCTGTAGCCAGCAGTGCATCAGCCAGTCCCTGTACTCAGGCCCGACAGGCATTTCGGGCGGAGCGACGCTATAGGGCATGGCGGAGGTGATCTCGCCGCCTAGTACGCCGGCGTAGAATTCGAAGGCTTCGCGGCATTCGCCGCGGAAGCTGAGGCTGGTCACGATCTTCATGGTCGTTCCTCCTTGAACGGGTTGCATCCAACGCTTGACGCCCAGGCGTCGTTACTGATCGGTCAGGGTCTCGCGGCGAGGAAGGCTTCCAGCCGCTCGAAGGTGCTGGTCCAGCCGTGTTTGTGTCCGGTCAGGCTCTGTTCGGACTTCAGGCCCTCATGGGTGAAGTCCATCAGGGTGCCGCCGCCCGGCGCGTCGCTGAGCTCGATCGTGACCAAGGTGTCGGCTGGCGGTCCGTCCTCGTGCGACTCGTCCCATTTGAAGGTGAAGACCAGTCGCTCGTTCGGGACGATCTCGCGATAGACGCCACCCTGCCAGAGGTCCTGTCCGGTGTCCGGCGAGCGCAGGC
>JALYPS010000075.1 GCA_030856285.1 Pseudomonadota bacterium | reverse complement strand
ACCCGCAGGGCGTCATTCTCGACAAGGGCGGCCACATCTTCATCGCCGAGCGCGACGGCGAACCGGTTGGCTGCTGTTCGCTGATGCTCATGACCGACGGCGGCTATGAGGTCGGCAAGATGGCCGTCACCGAGGGCGCGCGCGGCCTCAACCTCGGCTGGCGGCTGCTGGAAGCCTGCGAGACGGCGGCGCGGGCCGCGCGAGCGCCGCGCCTGTATCTGGAGACCAATGCGGCCCAGACCCACGCCATCGCCCTGTACCGCCGCTTCGGCTTCCTCGACCTGCCGGCCCAGCCGACGCCCTACGCCCGCTGCAATGTCTGGATGGAAAAGCCGCTCTGACGGCTATTCCTTCGACAGGTCCTGTCGCCGGAACCAGGCCAGGGCCCCGGCCAGCGGCGCCAGGGTCCACAGGCCGACGCTGACCCAGGCCTTCAGCAGCAGGCCGTCGGGCAGGGCGGCGGCGGGCGCTCCGCCCATGATCGAAGCCTGGATCGCCTCGATCGCCGCGCCAGGATTCAGCAGCACGGCCAGCCAGGCGTCGGGCATCACGCCCATCTGCATCAGCGGATTGGGCGTGAAGAACTGGGCGATGCCGAACACCAGCGGCACGAACAGCGCCGCCAGCAGCGAGCGGGTGACGACCGCCGCCAACATCCCCATCATGGCGAACTGCAGGATGCGCAGCCACGACAGGCCCACGAAGCCGAGGAACCGGCCCGCCATTTCTTCGGTCAGGGAGAAGGTCAGGGTCCGTTCGAACACCGCCGCCTTGATCAGGTTCTCGATCACGCTGGCCACCAGCATGAAGCCCATGGCCGCCAGCGCCATCAAGGCGACGACGGCCAGCTTGGCCAACAGCAGGTTTCTCCGGCTGTTGCGCGCGCTGATCAGCCGCCAGGTCTCCCAGCGATAGTCGCCGGCGTAGATCGTCGCCGCCCCGATCAGGACGAACAGCAGCACGAGCGGATTGGCCAGACCGGCCGCCGCCTCGACGAGGGCGTCGCCCATGTCGAGCGTCCCGCGGGCGAGGGCTTCGCGGATTTCAGGCGGCATCTTGGTGTCGCCCAGGATTTTCGTCTCGCTGCCCTTGAGCACGAAATTGGTCACGGCCCCGATCACCACCGCGATGATCGGCACGAAGGCGAGGCTCCAGAACAAGGCCGCCTTGTTCTTCGACAGGCGGAAGCCTTCGGCGCGGATGGCGTCAACCAGCATGGATCGTCTCCGGCGCCTGAACGGCGCCCGTCTCGGTGAAGAAGATGCTTTCCAGATCAGTCCCGACCCAGCGCGCCTCATGGATGTCGACGCCCTGTTCGACCAGTCCGCGGATGAGGGCCGGGCCCTCGGCGCGCGGGATGTCGGCCAGAACGCCGTCGCCGTCGCGAATACCTTTGGCGCCCAGCACCGACAGAACCTTTTCGATCGGTCCGGCCGACAGGCGCAAGCGCTCGCCGACAGCCGTCAGCTCGCTGACCGCGCCTTCACGCACCAGCTTGCCCTTGTTCAGGATGGCGACGCGGTCGCAGACGCGCTGGACCTCCAGCAACTGGTGGCTGGCCAGGACGACGGTCAGGCCGTCGTCATTGGCCAGGCTGCGGATCAGGGCCCGCATCTCCTGGATGCCGGGAGGATCCATGCCGCTGGTGGGTTCATCCAGAATGATCAGCTCGGGCTTGCTGATCAGGGCGGCGGCGACGCCGAGGCGCTGCATCATCCCGACGGAGAAGCCACGCACCTTGCGGTCCGCCGCTTCGGACAGCCCGACCCGCTCCAGCCAGTACGGAATGTCCGCCGTACCGGCGATGCCGTGCTCCAGCGCCAGCCAGCGCAGCACCTGCCGCGCGGTCAAATAGGGGGGATAGCGCGGGGTCTCGATCATCGAGCCCGTCAGGCGCATGTGGGCGATGTCGCCGACGGGCCCGTTCATGATGGTCGCCGTGCCGTCCGTCGGCCGGATCAGGCCCAGCAGGATGCGGAACAGGGTCGACTTGCCGGCCCCGTTGGGCCCCAGCACGCCATAGACCCCGCCCTTGGGAATGGAGAGGTCCAGCCCGTCGAGGGCGCGGACGGTTCCGTAGGTCTTGGTAAGCCCACGCGTTTCAATCACGGCTGTCATGCCGTCAGCTTGGCCTTGCGTCGCCGCGTCGCGCAAGCCGTCATGGCATTAAGCTTTCGCAACCTCGGCTTGCGGAATGGCCATGCCGAAGGCGATCAGCTCGCCGTCCGGGGCCAGAACCAGCAGCTCGCGCTGGTGATAGGGTTTGTCCGCGGGCCCGTGCACGTCCCTGGGCGGCAGGGTGTCCAGTTTGGGCTTCAGCTCGGCGTACAGGGCGTCCACGTCGCACACGTCGATATAGTAGGCGAACCGCCGATGGCCCGGCGTGAACTCGCCGTTCTCGGTCTGCAGCAGGCGGAAGCCTACCGTCTCGCGATGGATGTAGGCGTAGCCTTCCTGCCGGAACAGAACGCTGAACCCGAGGATGTCGGTGAAGAAGTCCAACGCCTTCTGCAGATCCGCAACGTGCAGGAAGGGAGTCACCTGCTGGAAATTGGTCATGGGGGCCTCCGACGCCAGCCTGCCACGGGGCTGACGCCAACGCACGCGACCGCGCCAGAATGCCCCTCCCGGAAGGCCTCATGCCCGCCCTGTGGGTCGGGCGTCAGGCCGAGCGTCAGGAATCGGCAGCCGTCGAGGCCGCGCCGACGCCTTGATAC
>JALYPS010000060.1 GCA_030856285.1 Pseudomonadota bacterium | reverse complement strand
GGGCGCGATCGCGGGCCGAGCCGTTGATGGACACGCCCCCGCCGGGGGTCTCGACCAGAACCTTGAACCGGTCCTCGATCAGGGCCAGGTGCCGGCTGTTGGGACCGATGACGGCGCGAAGGGCGATGTCGCCCAGGGCCAGAAACTCACTCTCACGCGCCATGGACCGCCTTCTGCTTCACCAGCCGCCCCTTCAGGGAGTTCTGCTGGCCGTGTTCGATCTCAACCGGAACGATCCGGCCGATCAGATGATCCGCGTCGTCGACATGGACCGACTGCAGCCAGGGCGAGCGGCCGATGGCCTGGGCGCCGTGGCGGCCCGTCTTCTCGAACAGCACATCCATGGTCCGTCCGGCCATGGCCGCGTTGAAGGCCGTCTGCTGCTCCCACAACAGCGCCTGGAGGGCGTGCAGCCGCTCGCGCGCGACGGCGGCCGGAACCTGACCCGCCATGCCGGCCGCGGGCGTGCCGGGGCGCGGCGAGTACATGAAGGAGAAGGCCGAGGCGTAGTCAGCGCGCCGCACCAGATCCATCGTCTGCTCGAAATCGGCGTCAGTCTCGCCGGGGAAGCCGACGATGAAATCCCCCGACAGGGCGATATCCGGCCGGCTGCTGCGGATGCGGTCGATCAGGTCGAGATATTTCTGCCGCCCGTGCTTGCGGTTCATGGCCCGCAGAATGCGGTCCGAGCCCGACTGCACGGGCAGATGCAGCCACGGCATCAGGGCCTGGAGCTCGCCATGGGCGGCGATCAGGTCGTCCGACATGTCGTTGGGGTGGCTGGTGGTGTAGCGGATGCGGTCGATCCCCGGGATGTCCGCCAGCGCCCAGGCCAGCCGGGCCAGGGTCGAGGGGGCGCCGTCCGGCCCCTCCCCGTCATAGGCGTTGACGTTCTGACCAAGCAGGGTGACCTCGCGCACGCCCCTTGAGGCCAGCTCGCGCGCCTCGGCCAGCACCGCCGCCACGGGCCGCGACCATTCGGCGCCGCGCGTATAGGGCACGACGCAGAAGGTGCAGAATTTGTCGCAACCCTCCTGCACCGTCAGGAAGGCGGTCGGGCCGTCGACGCCGCGTGTTCGCGGCAGGGCGTCGAACTTGTCGACCGGAGCGAAGTCGGCCCCGATCCTCTCGCCCCGCGCCCGCGCCGTGCGGGTCAGCAGTTCGGGCAGCTGATGATAGGCCTGCGGCCCGACCACCAGATCGACCGCCGGCTGGCGCCGCATGATCTCCTCGCCTTCGGCCTGGGCGACGCAGCCGGCCACGGCGATGGTCATGGCCCCCTGCCCCGTCGCCGCCCGCTCGTCCTTCATGACCCGCAGCTTGCCGAGTTCGGAATAGACCTTCTCGGCCGCCTTCTCGCGGATGTGGCAGGTGTTGAGGATGACGAAGTCGGCGCCCTCGGCCGTGTCCGTCGTGGCATAGCCCAGCGGGCGCAGCACATCGGCCATGCGCTCGCTGTCGTAGACGTTCATCTGGCAGCCGTAGGTCTTGATGAACAGGCGCTTCGGCGCGACCTGTCCGTCCTGCGGCGGGGCGAGGGTTTCGGTCATAGGGCTGGCTGGATAGCGCGGAGAGGGGCCGCGCGCCACATCGGCCCCCGACACTCAGATATCCAGCTTGTCCGGATCAACCCGATGGGCGTGACGGGTGAAGATCAGGCCCTCGCGCTTGGACGGCTCGGCCCCGGCGATCGCCTTGCCGTAGAGCTCCAGCTTGTGGCCGATCAGCTCAAAACCCAGCCGTTCCGCGATCTCGGTCTTGAGCCGCTCGATCTCGGCGTCGAAGAATTCGATGACCTCGCCGGTGCGGGTGTCGATCAGGTGATCATGGTGGTCGTCGCCCGCCTCTTCATAGCGGCTGCGCCCGTCGCCGAAGTCATGCTTCTCGACCACCCCGGCCTCCTCAAACAGGCGGACAGTGCGGTAGACGGTGGCGATCGAAATGTGCGGATCGATAGCGGAGGCGCGGCGATACAGTTCCTCGACATCGGGATGGTCGTCGGCGCTGGACAGCACCCGGGCGATGACCCGCCGCTGCTCGGTCATGCGCATGCCGCGCTCGGCGCAGAGTTTTTCGATCCGGTCCATGGCGGGCAGGATAGGCGGGCCTTCCGCGCTAGGGAAGCGTCGCCGGCAAGTTGAGAGCCAGTATCAGCGCGTTCTGCCGCGTGCCGTCGGGGCGGGCGTAGTAGCCGGGCCGCCGGCCCGCCTCGGCGAAGCCCGCGCGGGCGTAGAGGGCGAGGGCGGCGATGTTGTCGTCGGCGACTTCGAGGAACAGTCGCGCAGCGCCGCGTGACGCGGCCGCTGTCGCGCCCTCACGGACCAGTCGGACGCCGAGGCCCCGCCGCCGCGTCCCAGCCCGGACGGCGAGGGTCAGGATCTCCGCCTCATCAGCCACCGCGCGGAGCAGGATGAAACCGTCCGGATCCTCGATCGCGAAGACCCCCGTCTGATCCAGCAAGGCCTCGAAGGCCGCAGCGTCCCAGGGAGAGGAGAAGGCGGCGGCATGGACC
>JALYPS010000055.1 GCA_030856285.1 Pseudomonadota bacterium | reverse complement strand
GTGCTGTCCAACCTCGGCTTCGACCACGTTCTTTATCGCTACGGCACCGGCATCGGCGTGCCCCTGTCGGACATGAACGGGCGGGGCGACTTCGCCGGCTTTGCGGCCTGGCTGGACGCCTACTGGAGCGCCTTCGCCGTCATCCTGCTGGTGCTGGCCTACGGTCTGTGGCGGCGCGGGACGGAGCAGCGGTTGTGGCCGCGTCTGAAGCGGCTGCCGCATCGACTGATGGGCCCTGCAGGCCTGATCGGCGGCGCAGCGGCCGCGACCTTCATCGGTCTTGGCATCTTCATCTACACCAACACCAACGTCTGGAATGAATACCGCACGCAGGATGCGCAGGAGGCCGAACAGGCCGCCTACGAGAAGGCCTTGCTCGGCTATGAATTGACGCCTCAGCCTTCGGTGACCGATGTCCGGCTCGTGATGGATCTGCGGCCGCATCAGCCCAAGTTGACCACGCGGGGGACCTATGTGCTGGTCAATAACACCGCGGCGCCGCTGCCCGAAATCCACCTGCGCTGGTTGGACGATCTGGAGATGGTGAGGCTGACTGTCGAGGGCGCGACTGTGGCCCGCGAGTGGGAGGATTTCCAGTATCAGATTTATCGTTTCGCCACGCCGATGCAGCCGGGCGAGCGCCGGACGGTCACCTTCGAGACCGTTCTGGAGCAGCGCGGTTTCCGGGCGACCGGCAACACCACGCGGCTGGTCGACAACGGCAGCTTCGTGAACAATCTGGAGTTCGCGCCGATCGTGGGCATGGACCGTCGGGGATTGCTGACCGACCGCACGACCCGCCGTAAACTGGGACTGCCGGCCGAACTGCGTCCCGCCAAGCTGGAGGATGAGTCCGCTCGCGCCCGCAACTACATCGGCGCCGACTGGGTGACCGCCGACATAACGGTGAGCACCGAGGCCGACCAGACGGTCGTGGCGCCGGGGCAGATGGTCTCGGACGTCGTCAGCGGCGACCGCCGCACCAGCCGGTTCGTCACCGAGTCGCCGGTGCTGAATTTCTTCTCGCTCCAGTCGGCCCGCTATGAGCGGACCCGACGGATGCACAACGGGGTCGAGATGGTGGTCTTCCACGACGCCGATCACGATCGCAATGTGCCCCGGATGCTCGACGGACTGGCGGCGTCCCTGGATTATTTCCAGGCCAATTTCAGCCCCTACCAGTTCCGGCAGGCGCGGATCGTGGAATTCCCGGACTACGCCAGCTTCGCCCAGTCCTATCCCAACACCTTCGCCTGGTCGGAAGGCCTCGGCTTCATTTCCGACCTCAGCGACCCGACGAAGGTCGACTACGTCACCTACGTCGCGGCGCACGAGTTCGGCCACCAGTGGTGGGCGCACCAGGTCGTGGGCGCCAACCAGCAGGGCATGACTGTCCTGTCCGAGACCCTGGCCCAGTATTCGGCGCTGATGGTCATGGAGAAGATGTACGGCAAGGACCAGATCCGCCGCTTCCTGAAGCAGGAGCTCGACCGCTACCTGCGTTCGCGCGGCACCGAGCGACTGGAGGAGATGCCGCTGATGCGGGTCGAGAACCAGGGCTATATCCACTACCAGAAGGGCGGACTGGTCATGTATCTGCTGCGCGACCAGATCGGCGAGGATGCGGTCAACCGCGCCCTTCGCCGGGTGCTTGCGCAGTACGCCTTCAGGGGCGCGCCCTATCCGCGCTCGCTGGACCTGATCGCCGCCATCCGGGCCGAGGCTCCGGCCGACAAACAGGCCCTGATCACCGACCTGTTCGAGAAGATCACCCTCTATGACGTCAAGACGACCGGCGTGGCGTCCAGGCGCCGGTCCGACGGTCGCTGGGACGTGACGATCACGGTCGACGCCCGCAAGCTCTATGCGGACGGCGAAGGGGTCGAGGCGGCGTCGCCGTTGAACGAGGTCTTCGATGTCGGCATTTTCACAGCCGAACCGGGCAAGGCCGGCTTCGATGAGGACGATGTGGTCCTGCTGGAGCGCCGTCCGATCCGCTCGGGGGTGCAGACCCTGCGCTTCATCACCACGCGGGAGCCGCGGTTCGCAGGGGTGGATCCGTACAACAAGTGGATCGACCGCGACTCGAACGACAATGTGCGGGCGGTTGGGTAGAGCCCGCCGTCAGCGCCGGATGATCTGGGCGGAGAACCGTTCCATCTCCTCATACTGCGGGCTCATCTGCAGCAGGAGGAGGTCGAGCCCGGCGTCTTCATAGGCCTCGACCCGGGCGGCGATCTGCTCTGGCGTGCCAACCAGCTGGGGGCGGAGCCCGCGGTTGGAGACCGAATACTCCTGGATCTTCAGCTCCCGCTCCAGCTGGGTGCCGGAAAGCCACTGGTCGAAATTGGCGAAACCGGGCGGCGCCGCGCCGGCGTCGAGGCCCGGGATGGTAGTGATCCGGGCCTGTTCGGCGAGCGCCTCGGCCTCGCTGTCGCGGACGATCGAATAAGCGGCCATGCCGTATTGCAGCGGGGGCAGGCCCTCGCGTTCGCGCCGCTCGCGCATGTCGGCGATCTTCAGCTTGATGTGTTCGGGGGTGTCGCCATGCATGACATAGGCGTCGCACTGGCGCGCTATCATGGTTTTGGCGGCGTCGCTCTCTCCGCCGGCGTAGATGACTTGGTGTTTTTTTTTTACTGGTTTGGGCTCAAG
>JALYPS010000049.1 GCA_030856285.1 Pseudomonadota bacterium | reverse complement strand
TGCTTGTCGCCGTCGCGGTGGGACAGGAAGACCCGGTCATTGGCGGCACCGAACTGCGGCGTAGAGCCGTCGTCGGTCATGAAGACGGGCTCGCCGCCCGCGGCGGGGAGGCGATAGACGCCCGGATCCCGGCTCCACAGGGCGCTGGTCAGGAATCCGTCGCTGACGGTGCGGTAGACGATGGTCCGGCCGTCGGGCGAGAAGGTCGGCTCGATATAGTGGCCGGGTTGCGAGGTCACGACGCGACCCGCACCGCCGCCGACGGGTACGACGCGGATCGAGCCGAACTCCTGATCGTCCCAGGTCGTATAGACGATCGACCGGCCGTCGCGGGACCAGTTCGGATAGAGCTCGAAATGGTCGCTCTGGCGCGTGAGCCGCCGCGCGGTTCCGGTCGGCAGGTCGCGGATCCACAGATTGCCAAGGGCCTCGAACACCACCTTCGTGCCGTCCGGCGAGGGGCGGGCCCAGCGGATCATGCGGACGTCGAACGTGTCCGGCGCGACCTCGACGGGGAAGCGCACCGTCTCCTGCACCCGCCGCGTGTCGGCGACGTGGAAGGGGATCTCGCTGACCGCCTGGGTTCCGACATCGACGCGCTGGATGCGGCCATCGGCCCAGAAGACGATCGAGCGGTTGTCGGGCGTCCAGCTGATCGCCGGATAGACGCCGTGGATGGCCCAGGTTTCCTGCAGGTCGCGGTCGAGGCCCGAGAAGATCGGCGTCTCACGCCCGGACTCGATGTCCATGACGTAGAGCACCGATTGGTAGCGAACGCGGCGGATGAAGGCGATCGACTTGCCGTCGGGCGAGGGGGTCGGACGGATCGAGCCGCCCGGGCCGTTGATGTAGGCGTCGATCTCGCCGGTCTCCCGGTCGAGACGGCGAATGATGTAGATCTGGCCGTTGACGTCCTTGGAATATTCGAAGGTCGTGCCCGGCGTGGCGTCGTCGCTGAAGTAGATGTAGCGGCCGTCGGGCGAGAAGGCCGGCTCGCCCGTGTCCTTCTGCTGCGTCCGGCGCTCGGTCATCTGCACCCCGCCGCCGCCCGAGCGGTGGTACATCCACAGCTCCCCGGCCCCCAGCGAGCGGGACGAGGTGAAATGCTTCCGGGCCACGATGAACTGGCCGTCGGGCGACCATTCCGGCTGGTTCAGAAGGCGGAACGTCTCCTTGGACACCTGCGTCGGGTTCGAGCCGTCGGCCTCCATGATCCAGATGTTGTCGCCGCCGGCCCGGTCCGAGGTGAAGGCGATATGGCGGCCGTCAGGCGACCATTTCGGCTGCATGTCCCAGGCCACGCCGCTGGCGAGGACGCGCGCCTCACCGCCCGCGACGGGCATGACATAGATGTCGCCCAGCAGGTCGAAGACGATGGTCTGGCCGTCAGGGCTGACGTCCAGCGACATCCAGGTGCCGCGGGTGACGTCGATGGGGATGTCGCGCGAGGGTCCGGGCGGGTTCTGCACGTCCCATTTGGGCGTCTCTGCCGGGGCGGCGGCCGGAGGCGCAACGACCGGACCCGGCGCGGCCTGCGGATCAACGGGCCCGGGGACAGGCGGCGCCGCCAGTGGAGATACCGGCTCGGGCGTCTGGGCTGCGGCGGGACATGCGAGCGCCAGCAGGGCGACCGTGGTCAGAAATGCGCGCTTCATGGTGTGTCATCCCCGGGGCGTTCTCGGACGTCTCGCGCCGCTTGAGGCGGGCGCGTCCTTGGTGCGTGCAGATGAACATTGTCGGGGGCGGGGAGTCGAGTCGGGCGACGTGTCTCGGCTCGACGGTTCGCGCCGCCCTATTCCCAACCGGGGTTGAAGCGTTCGGGCACGAGAGGATTGGTCCAGTCGACAGGATCCGGCGCGGGGTCGCCGGTCGCAAGCGGCCGGCCGACCGGATTCGCAGTGTCCGGAGCGTCCGGCGCCGGCTCATGCCCGATGGACTCCGCCGGCATAACCTGCGGGTCCGATGGGTACATTTTGGCCAGATCGACCACCGCGCCATCGGAGAACCGGAGCAGCTCGACGCCGGTCAGCCGGTCTGTTCCGTCCGGACCCGTGACGATGAAGTCGTCGCCGGACTGAAGCACCTTGTAGGCGGAGCGCGCGCCGCTCAGCACGAGGGTGTCCCATCCCGCGCCTCCGTTGATCGTGTCGTTGCCGAGGCCGCCGTTCAGCTCGTCGTCTCCGCCGCCGCCGATCAGGATGTCGTTCCCGACGCCGCCATTCAGGACGTCGTCGCCATTGGCGCGTCCATCCGGCTGGGAATAGTCGCCGTACAGGACGTCATTGCCGTCGCCGCCGTTCAGCGTGTCGTTGCCGCCCCGCCCGACCAAGGTGTCTTGGCCGCCCAGTCCGTTGATCGTGTCGGCGTCCTCGATGCCCTGAAGGGTGTCGTTGAAGCCTGTGCCGTCCACGACCGCCAGAACGGGCCGGAACCCGCCGAAATTGTCGGCGCTCAGCGACGTCCGCGGCACCTTCAAGTGGAGAAGCACACGGTACTCGGCGGTTCCGCCGTCCGGGCTGAAGTGCAGCTGTATGACGTCGGCGTTGACCTCGTGGATGCGCAGATGCCCCGTCACGAACGGGTTCGAGCCCGCAGGGAAATTGGTCAGGCCCGCTGACGTCAGGAACGCCGACAGGTCGATGACGTCGCCGCCCACGCCGGCGGTGAAATTCTCCACCCAGATGCTTGGGGACGGCAGGAAGGCGGGCGGCGCTCCCGTCAGAACCAGCCGGTCCGCGCCACTTCCGAGATCGATGTTGAAGCGACCCCCGACGTCGATCGTGATGACGTCGTCGCCCTCGCCGCCATGGATGTCCGCGTGGTAGGCCCCGACGACTGTGATGACATCGTCGCCCAAACCTCCGTTCAACGAGAGCTCGAGTGTTCCAAGGCTTGAACCATCGACCAGCAGTTGGTCATTTCCGCCGCCGCCGATCATCGTGATCCGACCGGCGTCCAGATTGAAGGCGTTCAACGAAAGGATGTCGTCGCCCGTCCCGCCGTCAGCGGTGATCCACTCGAAGGCGAAGTCGCTGGGGGCGGCGCCGCGGCTGATGCGGATCTCGTCGTCGCCCCCGCCGCCGGCCAGCACATCGTCGCCGCCTGCGTTCTCGTAGATGACGTTGGCGGCGCCATCGCCCGTAAGGACGTCATTGAACGCCGAGCCCTCGAGATTCTCGATGGAGATGAGCAGGTCCAGGCCTTCACCCGTGTTCTGCGCCACACCCTGGACGTTCAGATCGACGCGGACGCCGGTCGTCGCCGCATGGTAGGAGGCGGTGTCGACGCCGCTCCCGCCGTCCAGGGTATCCGCACCGAGACCACCGTGGAGGAAGTCGTCCCCGTCGCCGCCGCGAAGTATATCGTCGCCCTCGCCTCCGGTCAGACGATCGGCGTCCCCGAGTCCGTGGAGAGTGTCGTTTCCACCGAGGCCCTCAATGAAATCGCCCTCGGCCGAGCCGGTCAGGGTGTTGTTCCCCGCGTCACCGATGATTGTCGGCATGGTCGTCCCCCGGACTGACGCTCGCGGACCCTTTTCGGCCCGAGGACGACGCGAGAGATGCACTGTCACCTCTCAACCGGGACGGTACCGGTGACTACTTTCGGTGGCAACCTGCGATCGATCCGCTGCAGTCGGGCGGCCAGCTTGACCGTCGCCTGACCCCGACCTACCGATCCAGTCTGATCGGGGGATGCTGTTTGATGGCTGCAAGGTCCGGAAACCGCCGTCCAGTCGTCCGCGCGGCGTCCCTGGCGCTGACGCTCGCCGTCGCCCTCGGCGCCCATGTCACGACAGCCGCTGCCCAGGACTTCGAGGCCGTACTGGCTGCGCCCGATGATGAGACCGTGAACCTGGCCTATGCGCGGGAACAGGCCCGTCTCGGCAATCTGGCGCTCGCGGCCTCGACCCTTGAGCGTATCCTGATCCTTGAGCCGAACCGGCACTCCGTGCGGCTGTTCCACGCCGTGGTGCTGTACCGGCTGGGCGATCTCCAGGGCGCCCGGGACGAGTTGCGCCGGCTCGAGGCGGTCCAGTTGACGCCGCTCCAGCGCGCCGAGGCCGCGAGCTATTCACGGCGGATCGAGCAGGGCCTGGCCACGCAGTCCTTCTCCGGCAGCCTCAGCGCCGGCGTCGCCTGGGAGGACGATGCCGCCGGCGCCTATTTCACCGCCTTTGAGCTGATCGGAGCCCCGGCCCCGGAGGAGGGGGTGTCCAGCGAGGTCTCGCTCTTCCTCGAAGGGCGCGCCGACATCGGAGCCGGCCAGGTCTGGGAGGTCTACGGGACCGGCCTGCTCTATGATCATTCCGCCCTGTCCGGCGCGGCGATCGATTTCCAGCGCGCGGGTCTCGAGTTCGGCCTGGCCCGAACGACGCGGTTGAGCAAATCGAGCCTCGGCGCCGTGTTGCGCCACGTCCGCCTGATGGGCGAGCCCCAGCTGACCGAGGCCGGGCTGCGCGGTGACGCACGCTGGCGGATGACCAACGCCACCACCCTGAAGCTACGCGCCGAAGCCGTCACCCAGGACTATGACGAGCCCGGCATCGACGCCCTGTCCGGGATTCTCGGCGGCGACCGCGACGGCAGCCGCTATTCCGCGGGCGTCGGCGTCAGCCATCGCTTCACCTCGAGGACCACGTTCGATGCAAACCTCGACTATGAGGTCAAATCCGCCGGCTATCGACCGTTCGGCTATGCGGGCCCGCGGCTGGGCCTCAGCCTCGACCAACGGTTCGACAAGGGCGTCTATCTGTTCGCCAGCGGCTCCGCACGATGGATCGAATACGACGAGGCCGATGCGGTCTTCCTCGGCGGGGCGACGCGCGAGGACGTCCGGACCCATGCCCGGCTGGCTCTCGGCGCCCCGCTCAGCGCCTTTACGGAGCGGGGGGCGACGGGCGACGTTCGCGAGAATGTGACGCTTGAAGGGGCCATGAACTACAGCCGCCGGGGGTCTTCGCCGCCGCTGGCCGATTTTGACGGCTGGGGCGCCGAACTTCGTCTGATCTGGCGTTTCGGCGCGCGCGATTGATGACAGGAGCCCGGTCATGAGGAAGTTCGAGACCCTGAAGCCCGCCCTCGCACTCTGCGGCTGGCTTGTCGTGGCCGCCCCGGTCCAGGCCCAGGACTCAGTCGGCGTCAATGCGGCGATCCGCAACTCGGTCCAGACCCGCAGTTCGACCAGCGCTCCCCTACGCCCGGCCCAGCTTCGGGCCGCCGTCAGCCTCGGCGACCAGTTCGTGACCGGCCCCCAGAGCCAGGTCCAGGTGTTGTTGCGCGATCGCTCGACCTTCACGGTCGGCTCCAACGCCCGCATGACGGTCGACCGGTTCGTGGTCAGCGAGAGCGGCGGCTCCGCCGTGTCGGTGGCGCGCGGCGCCTTCCGCTTCGTCTCGGGCCGCACCGCCCGATCCTCGTCGCGCGAGGCGATCAGCACGCCCGTGGGCTCGATCGGCGTGCGCGGCACGATCGTCGAGGGGGTGGTCGGCCCTGACATCCTCGCTGTCCTCCGCGCCCAGCCGGACGTGCCGCCGTTCACGGGCGACGAGGAGACCATGCTGCTGGTGGTTCTGCGCGGCCCGGCGGGCGACGCCCGGACCTTCGATACGCCCGGCGCGGTCGATATCGAGCGCAACGGGGTGACGGTGTCGCTGGAGCGGCCCGGTCAGGCGCTGCTGGTCACCAGCGACGGCGTGTTCGGCCCCTTCTTCCTGCCGGACGATATATCGGCGGCGCTGGGCGACCTGCTGACTCCGACGCCTGATCCGGGACCTGATCCCGGAGGCGCGGAGATCGAGATCGCGGCGGCGGTTGAGGCCGATGACACCTCGGTCTTCTCGGACACCCTGCCGCCGCTGGATCCGGCCGACGACTATGAGCCGCTTCCCGTGGAAAATGGCCAGGGGACCTTTCCCTTCTTCCCGCCGACCCAGCCCGGCCCCTGATTGCGGTCAGGAGAAACCGTCGTCCCGGACGGTGAGCGGCGGCGGCTCCAGCGGGATGGCGTCCGTCAGCCTGAACGACGCCGCGTTGGAGTGCTCGTGCGCGGGGAAGAAGTCCGGCGCCTGCCGCAGGTCTCCGAGGTCGTCCAGGACGGGCGGCGACTCCACCTTGTCGAACACGCCGGGCAGAACCTGCGGCGGGCCGGCTGCGCCGCCGTCGACATCATCCGGGGCATAGCAGATTTCGGGTCCGCCGCCTTTTGACGACGAAACGGCGACGCCCGCTATATCCAGCACGGTCACGGTGATGCCCTGCAGGTCGGACATCTGGCCGTCCGACGCCGCGACAATGACGTCATAGGTGTTGTCGCGGCCGACATCCGTCGGACCCTCAAAGTCAGGAGCCGTGATGAATTTCAGGACTCCTGTCGCCGGATCGATCGTGAACAGCGCCGCGTCCGCGCCGCCGGCGATGCTGTAGGTGATGGGGTTCTGGTTGACGTCTATGGCCACGACCGTGGTGACGGCGGTCTGGCCCTCGTTGATGTCGACGCCGGTTTCCAGCCCGCCGCCGTCCGAGGTGATCTGCGGCGGTTGATTGTTGGCCCCGACGAGATTGATGGTCTGGTCGTCGAACTGGAGGAATTCGCAGTTGAAAACCAGGTCATCCCCCTCCGGGCCGATGACCCGGACCAGGCCCACGGTGACGAACTGGACGGTGTAGGAGCTGAACGGCCCCTTGAAGATCACCGTGTCGATGCCGCCGCCGCCGTCAATCCGGTCATCGTTTCCGCCGCCGCTCAGCTGGTCGTCGCCGCCCTCGCCCCGGATGTCATCGATGCCGATGCCGCCCGACAGGATGTCGTCGCCGTTGCCGGCGAACAGGAAGTCGTCGCCGTTTCCGCCATCCAGCCGGTCCAGGCCGTCGCCGCCCCGCAGAGTGTCGGCCCCGACGCCGCCCAGCAGCCGGTCATTCTCGGTCCCCCCGTCCAGGGTGTCGTCGCCATCGCCGCCGTCCAGCAGATCGTCGGAGGTGTTGCCGTTGAGGGTGTCGTTCTCGGCCCCCCCGATAAGCACATCGCGACCGTCGCCGCCGTTCAGGGTGTCGACGCCGTCGCCGCCGTTCAGGATGTCGTCGGCGTCCCCCCCGTCCAGGGTGTCGTCGCCCCTGCCGCCGAAGATGGTGTCGTCGCCGACCCCGCCCGAAAGGATGTCGGCTCCGTCGAAGCCGTTGATCACGTCATTGCCGCGCAAGCCCGAACGAACGTCGTCGCCGGCCGTGCCGTTGATGATGTCCGCCGTGAACTGGACCGCCACATTCACCGGTGCGGACATCTCGCCGTTTGTGTTGGTGATCTGCAGGAACAGGGCGTGGGTCGAGACCGGGATGTCCGAGGTCGACCTGAACTCCAGAGCCTCGACGAGGGCCTCGATCGCGGCCCGGTTGGCATTGGCATTGAGGGTGACGACATAGGACCCTGCCGGCGGGGTGGTGATCGTTCCGATCGGTACGCCGCCGAAGCTCACTGTCGCGCCGGAGACGCCGATCTGGCCCGGGCCGTTCCCCATGTTGCGAATGGACAGCAGATCGGTCGGATCCAGGCCGGACACGGTCAGATTGCCGCCGCTGTAGCCGATCCCGACATCGGTGAAGGTGACGTCGGGATCGATCTGGACGAAGTCGTCGCACTCATTGGTGGCGACGAGGCCGACCACGTTCGTCAGGCTGAGGGTGTTTTCCGCGACATCGGTCACCGTGACCCGCAGGGTCTGGGTGTCGGCATTCACCCCGTCGGACGCCTGGACCACGATGTCGTAGTTGTTGTCCGCATTGCTGTCGGCGGGCAGTTCGAAATCCGGGTTCGTGACGAAATTCACCGCGCCCGTGGCCGGATCGATGGTGAACCGCCCCGCATCCGCGCCGCCCACGATTGAGTAGGTGATCTGGGCCCCGGCGTCGGGGTC
>JALYPS010000048.1 GCA_030856285.1 Pseudomonadota bacterium | reverse complement strand
GATCTATGAAGCGGCCTGCTCGGAAGGTCCCGGCTTTATCCTGATCGAGGCGACCCCGCCCCAGAGCTTCGACTGCCTGGAGCTGGCCGGCACCGCCTATACCGCCCGTCTGCGCGATCCCGCCGCTGACGTGGGCCAGCAGTGCGTCCTGCCCGCCAACCAGAACGGACTGGCCGTCATCGGCGGCTGGGCCCGCGGCGCGGGCGTCAGCTGCACGGTCGACGAGGCCGTCGCCATCGGCAAGAGCGACGCCGACAACATCGTTTATGAGGTCGGCTGCGCCGGCGCGGACGGCTACTGGCTGGAACGGGTCGGAACCGGCTGGGACCTCAAGGACTGCCTGCAGGTCGCCTCGACCGGCGGCGCCTGCCGCTTCACCACGGGTCAGGAACAGGCTGACGGCTTCGAGTCCAAACTGGCCGGCACCGACGCCGCCGGCTGCGACGTCACCCAGGTCCGCCTGATGGGCTCCAACGCCAACGGCCGATTCTACGAGGCCAAATGCGCGGCCGAGGGCGAAGGCTATATCGCCCGCATCAACAACGAGGGCGTGACCCAGCAGATCTACCCCTGCGCCACCGCCCAGCGCATCGGCGGCGGCTGCACCTTCACGCCCGCCCCGGCCGTGGCCCCGACCGAGTAATCGGACGGACATTCCATCGAAATGACGCCCCGGAGTTCGCTCCGGGGCGTTTTCGTTTGGGCGATCCCCGCTTCACAGACCGCCCCGACGCGCCGTAAGCATGGCGGATGCGTATCGCCACCTGGAACGTGAACTCGGTCAACGCCCGCCTGCCGACGGTGCTGGCGTGGCTGGAGGCGGCCCAGCCCGACGTGGTCGGCTTCCAGGAAATCAAATGCCTCGACGAGAAATTCCCCCGCGAGGCCTTTGAATCGCTCGGCTACAACGTCGAGACCAACGGCCAGAAGACCTACAACGGCGTCGCCCTGCTCTCGAAATATCCGCTCAGCGATGTGAGGCGCGGCCTGCCCGGCGTCGACGCCTCTGGCTTCGAGGCCGATTTTGAACAGGCCCGCTATATAGAGGCCGTGATCGAATGCCCACGCCCGGTCCGGGTCGGCTGCCTCTACCTGCCCAACGGCAATCCGATCGGCACCCCCAAATTCGACTACAAGCTGGCCTGGATGGACCGCCTCCACGCCCACGCCCGCGACCTGCTGCGGCAGGAAGAGGCCTTCACCCTGTGCGGCGACTACAACGTCATCCCCACGCCCGATGATGCGAAGAACCCCGCCGCCTGGGCTGCCGACGCCCTGTTCCAGCCCGAGAGCCGCGCCGCCTTCCGCGCCCTGAACAATCTCGGCCTGTCCGAGGCCGGGGCGCTCGGCAAACAGCCGCCCGGGACCTTCACCTTCTGGGACTACCAGGCCGGCGCCTGGCAGCGCGACCACGGCATCCGCATCGACTTCCACCTCCTGTCGCCGCAAGCCGCCGACCGGTTCGTCGGCGTCGAGACCCATCGCGACGCCCGCGACATGGAGAAGCCTTCCGACCACGTCCCCGTCGTCGTCGAGCTGGAGGACTGAGCTTGGCCGATGTGCTCAGGGTCATATTGCTGGTGGCCCTGGCGGCGGCCGCCCTGACCACGGGCGCGCTGGTTCTGGCCTGGTGGATGGAGCCCGTTCGCCGAATGCGCCGGGCCCTGCTGAAGTCGCTCGGCGTCACGCCCGAGGCCGAGGCTTTGTCCCCCGCCGAGGGCCGCGCCGCCGGTCTCGACTTCGACGGAGCCCAGGTCGCCGTGCTGTGGAACCGCGGCGGTTCGGGTCTGGTCTATGCCTTTGAGGAGATCGAGGGCGGCGAGATCATCGTCGATGGTCACGTGCTCGCCCGCGTCCGCCGGGGCGAAGCGCGCAAGGCGCTGGACCTGCTGGCGCCGGACGCTGAACAGGTGGTGCTGCGGCTGATGTTCACCGACCCCCGCCACCCCGAGTTCGAACTGGCGCTGTGGGACGCCACCCTGCCGGTCCAGACCGGCTCGCCCGGCGAGGCCCTCCGCCTCGGCCGCCGCTGGCTGTCGCATCTGGAAGCGCTGCTGAAGGGGTAGACCCCTCCCTCGCTGGTTTGCATCTGGCCAGGACCGTGCGGCGGCGGAAAGGTTCATCACAACGAGCACAACGGGCTCAC
>JALYPS010000028.1 GCA_030856285.1 Pseudomonadota bacterium | reverse complement strand
CCCTCGGATCGAAACGCGGCGGCCTGCTGATCGCCGTCGTCGTCCTGCCGCTGTTCATTCCGCCGGTGGTGTTCGGCGCGGGGGCGCTGGAACGGGCCATCAACGGCCTCGACCCGACGCCGGCCCTCGCCTTCCTCGCCGCCTATGTCCTGTTCGCCGCCGTGGTCACGCCGTTCGCGGGCGCGGCGGCGATCCGGAACGCGCAGGGATAATGCAGACCGCGCTCAAGCAGCGAGCGACCGCGTCGCGAGCGTTAGCGCCCAAAAATGTCAGGCCTTCCTGACGAATTCCGTGCGCAACACGAGGCCCCGCACTTTTTCGACATTGGCTTCGATCTCGTCGGCAGCGCCGGTCAGGCGGATGTTCTTCACCTGCGTCCGGCGCTTCAGCGTCACCCCGCCCGAGCCCTTGACCTTGAGGTCCTTGATCAGGGTCACGCTGTCGCCGTCGGCGAGGACGGCGCCGTTGGAGTCCCTGGTCACATCGTCGGTCATCGGTCGGCATCCTGCTGAGCGCGACGCTGTAGCACGGGACGCGGGGCAGGCCTCAAGTAGCGCGACGCTCGCCGGGTCTTTAAGAGAGCAGGAATGTTCCTCGCCAACCCCGACCGCTTCCTGCGCTTCACCCGCCCGCTGACGCCGGTGCTGTGGGGTCTTGCCGCCGTACTGCTGGCGGCCGGGACCTGGTTCAGCTTCACCGCGCCCGAGGACTATCAGCAGGGCGATACGGTGCGGATCATGTTCGTCCATGTGCCCGCCGCCACGCTCGGCTTGATGGCCTATGGGGCGCTCGGCGTGTCCAGCTTCTTCGCCCTGGTGTTCCGGCATGCGCTGGCGGACGCCGCCGCCCGCGCCGCGGCCCTGCCCGGCGCGGCCTTCACGGCGCTGGCCCTCGTCACTGGCAGCCTGTGGGGCAAGCCGATGTGGGGAGCGTGGTGGGCCTGGGGCGACGCGCGGCTGATGTCGGTGCTGATCCTGTTCCTGTTCTACCTCGGCTATATGGCCCTGCGCGCCTCGATCGACGACGAGGCGAAGGCCGCCCGCGCGGCAGCCGTGCTGGGACTGGTGGGTCTGATCAACCTGCCGATCGTCAAATTCTCCGTCGACTGGTGGAACACCCTGCACCAGCCGGCGTCGCTGCTGCGGGCCGACGGGCCGTCGATGTCGGCGGTCTATCTGACGCCCCTGCTGATGATGATGGCCGCCTGGGCCGCCCTGTTCCTGGCCATCTGGCTGACGTCCATCCGTACAGAGATCGTGCGCCGCCGGGTGCTGTCGATCCGCGCCCGCAACGCGCTGGAGGCCTGAGCATGATCGACCTCGACATGGGCCGCTACGTCGCCTTCGTCTGGCCCGCCTGGGCGTTGAGCGCCGTCGTTCTGGCCGCGCTCGCCGCCCGCGCCGTGATCGCGGCCCGCCGTTGGTCGGCGGCACTGAAGCGGCTGGAGGATGAGCCGCACCGCGCTCAAGTCGTGCGAAGCACGGTAGCGCCCCCGGAATGAGCCGTTGGCTGTCCCTGATTCCGCTGGTCGTCCTCGCGGGGCTGGCGATGCTGTTCATCGGCTGGTCGCTGAAGGGCGACCCCGTGGTCAGACCCGACGCCCTGATCGGACAAGCGATTCCCGAGACGGTCCTGCCCATGCTGACCGGCGACCAGCCCGGCCCCGGCCATCTCGATCTGAAGACCGCGGGCGTCGGCAAGCCCATGCTGGTCAATGTCTTCGCCAGCTGGTGCGCGCCCTGCCGGGCCGAACATCCTAATCTGATGGCGCTCAGGGCGCGCGGCGTGGCCGTGGTCGGGCTGGCGTGGAAGGACGACCCGGTCGCCACCCGGGCTTTCCTCGACGAACTGGGCGACCCCTATTCCATGGTGCTGGTTGATCGGGAGGGACGCGCCGGCCTTGATCTGGGCATCACGGGCGCGCCGGAAACTTTCGCCGTCAACGCCATGGGCGTGGTCGTGGCCAAGTCGTCGGGTCCGCTGGTCGACGCCGCCGAGGTCGGACGGCTGGTCGCGGCGATACAGGCTCCGGCTCGACCCCTGCCCACAGCGACGCCGCGTTAACCCCTTTCCGACGGTTTTCATTAACCCTGCCGGCATGAGCGCGATTCGACCCTCCCTGCCGTCTGTCCTGTTCCCGCCGCAGCCCGCCGCGCAGGCCCCCGTGCGCGCCGCGCGGTCCGACTTCTTCAAGGTGGCGCTGGATGCGGTGCAGGCCGGCGGCGCAGACGCCCCTGTGCGCACCGCCACGCCGGTCCCGACTGAAGCGGCCCAGGAAGAGCGGCCCCCGCGCCCCGGCGCCTTGTTGGATATCCGCGTCTAGACATCCCCCGCGGTGTTCGGCCTTCACGCGAAAATGAGCGGCGCGTTTTCGCCTGCCGTGATTAACCTTCGCGCCATGCGTGCGAGGGGCTGGATCATCCCTGCGGCGGCCCTGGCGGCCGCCCTTGTCGCGGCAGGGTCTGTGGCCCAGCCGTCGTCGGCTCGCGCCTCCCGCGAAGCCCCGCCGCCTGAGCCCGTGGTCATCGAACTGTTCACCGCCCAGGGCTGCGCCGGCTGTCCCGAAGCCAACGCCCGGTTCGAGTCCGTCGCGGCCGAGCCCGGCGTGATCGCCCTGACCTACGCCGTCGACTACTGGGACTATCTGGGCTGGCAGGACACCTTCGCCCGGCCCGAATTCGCCCAGCGTCAGCGCGCCTATCGCAAGCCTTTGCAGCTGCGCGACGTGTCCACGCCCCAGGTCGTGATCGACGGCCGTCGTCAGGTCGTGGGTGCCCAGACGCCGGCCTTGCAAAGCGCCATTGACGAAGAGGCCGCGCGCCGCGTCTTTCCGCCCGAGATCGAGTTCCGCGCCGGCGGCGACCGGGTCGGCGTCGGCTCCGGCCGCGCGCCGGTCGGGGGCGCCGAGGTGGTGGCCGTGACCTTCACGCCCGGTCCGCAGGAAGTCGTGATCGCCCGTGGCGACAACCGCGGGCGTACGGTGCGGCACATGAACGTCGTGCGCTCGGTCCGGACCCTCGGCGAATGGACCGGACAGCCCGCCCTCTACGCCCTGCCGGGCGCCCGCGAACCGGATCAGGCTGTTGCGATTCTGGTCCAGGCGAAGGATGACCGGCGCATCCTGAACGGCGCCGTCCTGGCCCCGCGCTGAGCCATCGGCCGGACCGTGTCAGCTTCCGTCAGTATCCCTGTTCGCGCAAAGGCCCGGACAGTGCATGATCGGCCCGCAGTCCGTGGGCCGGACAGCGAGCGGGAGCGGTGATGCGTATCGGCGGACGAACATGGATCGGCGCAGGCCTCGCGGTCAGCCTCCTATTCGGCTGCGCCGCCATGGCGACCGCCGGGCAGGAAGACGCCTTGCTGACGCCGTCCGCGCGCGGCGTGACCCAGGTCCTGACCGCCGCCGAACTGGCCGCCTGGGGCCGCGACCGCAGCGACGCCGGAGCCCTGATCATGGCCGCGCTCCTGCTGGCCGAAGTGCCGCTGCGCCAGGCCGATGGCGAGCCTCCCTTCCTGACCGCCGCCAGCCTGCTGGACGAGGCCGCGGCCATGGCCGGCGACAATCCCGGGGTGGTCGACGCCATCGACCGGCTGCGCGATCCGCTGACCCGGGGCGTGCGCTCCTCGGCCTTCGGGGCCGGACCCGTGCTGACCGTGAAATCGCTTCGGGCGCGCGAGCGCTGGGCCTTTGACGTCGAGGCGCGCGGGGGCGAGATCCTGCGTGTGGCGGCCATCGGCGACGGCGACACCAATATCGATCTGGTCGTGCGCGACGCGCGCGGCGCCGTGGTCTGCCGCGACGGCTTCGGCGACCACTATCCGGTCTGCACCGTCTCGCCGCGCGCCGGCGGCCAGATGCAGGT
>JALYPS010000012.1 GCA_030856285.1 Pseudomonadota bacterium | reverse complement strand
ATGGGCTGGCCGAACGCGTCGATGATCCGGCCCAGCCAGGCGGTGGTGGGACGCACGCTGGCGGCGGCGGAGACGATGCGGATGTCCGCGCCCGGGGCGACGCCCTCGACCGGGCCGAAGGGCATGAGCAGGGCCTTGGCGTCGCGGAAGCCGACGACCTCGGCGGGCAGGGGCGACAGGTGACGGCGCTCGATCTCGGCCCGGGCCCCGACCGAAAGGCGCGAGAGGCCGCCCTTCGACTCGATCAGCAGGCCGTTCACGCCCGCGACCTTGCCGGTCACGACCAGCGGATCGATCGCTTCGACGGCGGCGGCAAGAGCGTGCAAACCACGAGGTCCCTGAACAGACCTCAACGGATGCGGGATCGTGGTTAACGACCGGTGAAGGTCGGACGCCTATCCCCGTTTCAGCGCAGGCTTCACGCCATAGGTCGCCCAACGCCACGCCCATTCCGCCGGTCCATAGGCATGGCGCGTCAGCCACCAACGGCTGAACACGACCTGCAGCCCGATCACGACGACGGTCAGCAGCAGGCTGAGCGTCGGCCCCATCCATGGCAGCAGCCCGAGGCCGAAGCCGTAGAGGACCAGAAAATAGACGAGGCTCTGGAGCAGGTAGTTGGTCAGCGCCATCTGCCCGAGGGCGCCGAGCCCGGACAGCATCCGGCGGACCGCCGGAACCTGGCACAGGATCATGATCAGGGCGCCGTAGCCGAGGGCCAGGATCACTTCCGCGGTGGGACCCATGCCGCGGAAGATGGGCTGGGCCCAGATCATCGGCTCGAGCTCGAGGACCGCCATCAACTGGCCCGTCAGGGTCAGCATCAGGCCGAGCGGGATGAAGGTCGCCGCCACGATCGCGAACCCCGTCAGGTATCGCTCCGGCGCCTGGAGCCAGCCCTGTCGGAAGATCCAGCTGCCGATCATGAACCGGCCCAAGATCCATCCCGCATAGGCCAGGGCGATGGGCTGGACGTAGAATTCGAGAAACAGGCCCTTGAACATGGCGGCCACGAAGGCCGGATAGTCGTGGCCCATGACGATCGGCCAACGGGCCGCGGCTCCCGCCTCCAGTATGGTCACGAAGGGCGGGGGGCCGTCCGGGCTGGTGATCCCGTAATAGACCACGATCAGCGGCGTCAGGACGCACGCAAGCACGACGCCGGCCGTCAGCAGCCAGCGGCTTGACCAGCGCCGCGTCAGCAACAGCAGGAAGCCCATCGCCGCATAGGCGTTCAGGATGTCGCCCATCCAGATGAGGGCCGCGTGGGCCACCCCGAGGACCAGCAGCACGGTCAGCCGCCGCAGATAGACCGCCGTCCCGTCGCCGCCTCTTGCCCCGATCCGCTCCATCATGATGGCGAAGCCGAAGCCGAACAGCATCGAGAACAGGGCCTGGGCCTTGCCCTGCATCAGCAGGCTGGACAGGAAACCGACGACGTCCTCCAGCACCCTGAACTGGGTCAGGCCATGAATTTTGTCGGCGGGCACGAGAAATTCGCCCAGGCCATAGACGTTCATCCACATCACCCCGAACAGGGCGAACCCGCGGATGATGTCGACCTCTCCGATCCGGTCAGCGGATTGAGTCGGCGCGACGATGTCGGTCATGGCAGTTCCCCCTCAGGGCGAGGCTACCAGAGGCCGGGAAGCCCTGGTAGCGGCCAGGCTTTTTCCGCGGCCCCTTGCACCGGGCGCACAGAACTTATCTTTTGGGCGCCTTGATCCACGAGGTCTCCCGATGTCCACCGCCCCCTATGACGCCTCCCGCCATCTGAAAGCCGGGCGGGGCAAGGTCTTCGGCTCCATCCTCGACACCATCGGGGACACGCCGCTGGTCGGGCTGCCGCGGCTGTCGGACGAGATGAAGCCGAAGGCCACCGTTCTGGCCAAGCTCGAGTTCTTCAACCCTATGGCCTCGGTCAAGGACCGGATCGGCGTGGCCATGATCGAGGCGTTGGAGCAGGCCGGGCATATCGGCCCCGACACCGTCCTGATCGAGCCGACCAGCGGCAACACCGGCATTGCGCTCGCCTTCGTGGCGGCGGCCAAGGGCTATCGGCTGATCCTGATCATGCCGGAAAGCATGTCGCTGGAGCGGCGCAAGATGCTGGCCTTGCTGGGCGCCGAACTGGTCCTGACCCCGGCCGAGAAGGGGATGAAGGGGGCCATCGCCATGGCCATCGAGCTGCGCGACCGGACGCCCGGCGCCGTCATTCCGGCCCAGTTCGACAACCCCGCCAATCCAGCCATCCACCGCGTCTCGACGGCCGAGGAGATCTGGAACGACACGGCCGGCGCGGTGGACATCATCATCTCGGGCGTCGGCACCGGCGGCACCATCACCGGCGTCGGCCAGGTGTTGAAGGCCAGAAAGCCGTCGCTGCGGATGATCGCGGTTGAGCCGACGGCCTCGCCCGTGCTGTCGGGCGGAGAGCCCGGACCGCACAAGATCCAGGGCATCGGGGCAGGCTTTATCCCCTCGATCGTCGACCGCTCGGTCATCGACGGCGTCGAACAGGTGTCCAATGAGGACGCCTTCGACATGGCCCGCAAGGCGGCGCGAGTAGAAGGGATTCCGGTCGGCATCTCGTCCGGCGCGGCGCTCGTCGCGGCCTTCCGTCAGGCCGCGCTGGACGATAACGCCGGCAAGACCATCGTGGTGATCATCCCCAGCTTCGCCGAACGCTATCTGTCGACGGCCTTGTTCGAGGGCCTGTAGCAGCCTGTTGAACGGGCGTTCAAATTCTCATTGACTCCGGTTCTTGAACGAGCATTCAATAGAGCTCGGGAACGGGAGAGCGCGCGTGGCAGACCCTCAGGCCGAGATGGCCAACATGATTGCCAATCTGAAGGCGAAGACCGGAAGGTCGC
>JALYPS010000506.1 GCA_030856285.1 Pseudomonadota bacterium | reverse complement strand
CGTCAGCCGGGCATTCTTGTGCACGTTCATCCGGGGAACTCTTCGGTTGAGGTTGGTGCTTCGCAACCCCAGCTTCTCAGCCCACCCCCGGGTGAACAACCTTCATAGCTTCGACAGCTAGGCCGCCATGCGGAAGTCTTCGGCCGGGTCGAAGGCCGGACGCGCCTCGTCCCACAGGGCGTCCTCGTCGGCGTAGCGGGCCGACAGACGGGCGTCGATGACGTCGATCACCTGTTCCTCCAGCCGGTCCCAGATCACGGCCAGATCGCCGCAGCCGTCGGCCTCGCACGGGACGATCAGATAGCGGCTGGCGGCGACGGCGGTGTGGGGAGCGAACGAACGGGCCATGGAATGTCTCCGGTGCGAGGGTCTCTGTTGACCTGACCATGAAGCAGCGTTGCGACAAAAACGGTCGTATGCGATCGTTGGTTCCATGAGACAGGACAAGGCAGCCATTGTGATCGAGTTGGCGCGGCGTATGGCCGCCAGCGCCGAAGGCCTGACCCTCGACGAAATGGCGCAGGAAAGCGGCGTGGGTCGTCGCACCGCCGAGCGGATGCGGGATGCGGTCCTGGCCCTCTATCCCGCCGCCGAGGAGGTGTCAGACCCGCCGACCAAGCGCTGGCGCATCCGGGGCGGCCTGTCGGCCTTTGAACAGGCCCCGACAACGACCGAGCTGGTCGAGCTGAGCAAGGCGGCGCAGGGATTGCGGGCGGCGGGCGAACCCGGCCGTGCGGCGGCGCTGGAGGGGCTGGAGCGCAAGCTGAAGTCAGCCATGCGTTCGACCACGCTGAACCGGCTGGCTCCCGACCTTGAGGCGCTGGTTCGGGCCGAAACCATCGCAGTACAGGCCGGACCGCGTCCGTCCGCGGACGAGGCGGTGCTGGCCGAGATCCGGCAGGCGATCCTCGCCGGCCAGCCGCTGGGGTTCATCTACAGCCGTCCGGGGGCGGAGGCGCGCCGGCGCAGCGTGGCCCCGTGTGGGGTGATGTTCGGTCGGGCCAACTATCTGGTGGCCGCCGACCGCGAGAGCGGGCGCATCCAGACCTTCCGTCTCGACCGCATGAGCGGCGTGAGGGCCGAGGAGGGGATGGCCAGTCCGCCTCCGGAATTCGACCTGCAGGCGTTCGCCAGCCAGTCGTTCGGCATCTATCAGGACGAGATCGAGGATGTGGTGCTGCGGGTCACGCCGGGCGGCGCGGCCGAGGCGCGGGCCTGGCGCTGGCACCCGACCCAGACGGTCGAGGATCGGGCGGACGGCGGGGTCGAGGTGCGGTTTCGGGCCTCGGGCATGCGTGAACTGGCCTGGCATCTGTTCAGCTGGGGCGATCAGGTGCAGATCGTCGCCCCGGCGCGGCTGAAGGACGTGATGGCCGGAGAGCTGGCGGCGGCGCAGGCGGCGCTCCAACGGGCCTGAAAGCATGGTCAGGGCAAGGCGGCCCCGGCGGCGAGCCAGCCCGACAGCGCCGCGGCCGTTATGAGCTCGAGAAAAACCAGAACCAGAAGCCAATGCTTCCGTACAAATACAAAGAGATTCACGGCGGACCCTGTTCAGACCCGCGCCGAACCCCTGAGCGTCAGGATGGTTCAGTCCGGGCGCCGATCAGCCGCAAGCCTGACCAAAGCTTAAGCTGACGCCGCCCGACGGCCCGCGCTACGCCGGAGGTTCAGACGGGAAAGGTTTCCATGCGTCAAATGTTGATCGCGGCGATTGCCGCTCTGGCGCTCGGGGCGTGCGCTCCGGTCCCGGCGCGCGGGGCGCTCGATGGCGTTTCGGTCCGACCTTCGCGGCCGGCGGTCAGCGTCAAGCGCGACGGCGATACCTGGACGGCCGACTATGAGCTGGACCGCGACGCCCCGGTCTGGGCGTTCTTCCGGTCGGCCCTGATCCAGGACCCGCGCCGGCCCTGGCGGCCCGAGCAATGGAGGGTCGTCACCCCCGGCGTGGTGCTGGAGCGCGCCGGGCACTACGACATCCTGCGCACAGTCGACGGCGGGCCCGTTCCCCGTCGGGTCAGCATCGACTTTACGCCCCGGTCCGAGAACCTCGAGGCCGACTATGGCGCGCTGGTCTTTACGGACGGGTCGGTGGCCCTGCCCAGCGGTCAGTTCGATGTCTTTCCCCTGTCCTCGGTCGAGGAAGCGGCGGGAGTTCCGCAGGACCTGAACGGCTATGCGTTGCAGGCCGAGCCGGCGACGGTGACGTGGCGGGACCGGGCGGGGCCGGTCCTGTTCCGCGGCGAACGGCTGGCGGAGGCCGCAGCGGCCAATGCGGAGACCTATGTGCTGTTCGGACAGGCCGACATGGTCGAGAGCCCGCGGCTGGTCACCGTGGCCGATCCTCAGCTGCCGACCTGGATCGGCGACGTGCTTCAGGACTTCGCTCCCCGTGTGGCCGATGTCTATGCCGCGCGGCTGGGTCCCGGCCAGACCGAGCGACCGACGATCATGGCCAGTTGGGCGGGGCCGACTTCGGGCATGACCTCCATGGGCGGCAGCGTCATGCCGGGCCTGATCGTCATGCGGTTCGAGGGCTCGGGCGTCGTCGCGCGTACGACGCGGATGCTGGCTGTATCGCGCTGGTTCATCGGCCATGAGAGCGCGCATTTCTGGCTGGGTCAGACGGTGCGCTACGAACGCGCCCGCGACGCCTGGATCACGGAAGGCGGAGCAGACCTGATGGCGATCCGGGCCCTGAAGGCGATCGATCCTGACTATGACGCGCAGGCGGAGCTGCAGCGCGAGGTCGACGACTGCATCACCTTTGCTGACGCCCCGGTGGTCGAGGCCGCGGGCCGCGGCGAGCACCGGGCGCTGTACGCCTGCGGGGCCGTGTTCGCCTTGGCGGCGGAGGCGGCGCAAAGGCGGGCGACGGGCGGCGACTGGTTCGCCTTCCTGAAGCCGCTCATCGACGCCAGCCGCGAAGACGGAGTGCTGACCCGGGACGAATGGCTGGACGCGCTGGACGCGGTGTCAGGGGACGGGTCGCTACGGCGGGATATGGAGACGCTGCTGGACGAGGGATCGCCGCGGGCGGACGAAATGGTCGCGGGACTGCTGGAGCGGGCCGGCGTGGCGGTGCGGCGCGAGGACGGGCGGGTGCTGTTGGGGTAGGCTCCGCGCCCGCCGGCGCTATCCCCCCGCGAACGGATACGGGCTCACCGACTTGGCCCAGTCGTCCACCACCAACGGCCGGTCGATGGGCGGGGCGGCGCGTTCGGCGCAGGGGTGGCGGTGGCACAGACGGCAGGCGGGGCCGATCGGGGTCACCTCGGGCACGGTCAGGTCGAGGCCGCGGGCATAGGTCAGGCGGCGGGCATGCTTCAGCTCGCAACCCAGGCCGATGGCGAGGTCCTGACCCTCGGTGAAGGCGTCATGGCCCTGGCGGTCGACGGTGCGGGCGAGGGTGAACCAACGTCCGCCGTCGGGGGTCTCGATGATCTGGGTGATGACGCGGCCGGGCGTGCGGAAGGCGGAATGCAGCCGCCAGCGGGGACAGGCGCCGCCGAAGCGGGAGAAGGGGAAGGCGCCCGAGGCGAACCGCTTCGAGATATTGCCGGCCTGATCGACCCGCATGAGGAAGAAGGGCACGCCGCGCGCCGTTGGCCGCGACAGGGCTGTCAGGCGGTGGGCGGCCTGTTCATAGCTGACGCCGAACCGGGCCTGCAGGCGGCCGAGGTCGTAGCCGGTCTCTTCCGCCGTGCGCTGGAACGGACCGTAGGGCATCAGGATGGCGGCGGCGAACGTGTTGGTCAGGGACACCTTGAGCAGGCGGCGCGTGGGCTCGTCCGGGGCAGAGGCGGCGTCGGCGAGGGCTGTCAGTTCGGCGTCATGCTCGGACAGGGCC
>JALYPS010000502.1 GCA_030856285.1 Pseudomonadota bacterium | reverse complement strand
TCGATCAACGGACCGGCCGGCAGAAGGCCGCGAAGGGCGATGGCTCCCCAGATCCAGCACGCTACGCAGGCCAGGACGGCAATCATGGCGACGAAGCGCCGGGTCCGCGGACCCATGTCAGCGCTTGCTCCGGAACAGGAAAAAGGCGCCGAGAGCCACGGTCGATGCGACGAGCGACCAGAGCACCCAGGTCCATTCGTTCATTGTGCTTGCGCCGAAGACCCGCACGGCCAAGAACCAGCCGCAGACGGCGGCGACGCCCGACACCAGAGAAGTAGCAAACAGGCCGCGGCGGCCGCTGACCAGATCGGCCAGCCAGGCGAGGGCGAAGGCGCCGAGAACGGCGACGATGATTTCGACGTACGGCAACCGGCCTCTCCAGACTTGCGGCGATGCGACGCCGAAAAGCGACTCGATCTCGCCGCACAGCGCGGGCATACCGCTGAGGCTGGCGCGATCCAAGGACGCGCGGGCACTGTAACGGTCGGGACGGCAGGCGTCGAATGAAGCGTTTCATCGGTGGCGATCAGAATCGCGCGGTCGCCATCTGGCTGTTCATCTGCGCCGCCCTCGTGTTCGCCATGGTCGTGGTCGGGGGCGTCACCCGCCTGACCGGATCAGGCCTGTCGATCACCGAGTGGAAGCCGATCATGGGCGCCCTGCCGCCGATGAATGCGGCCGACTGGAACGAGGCGTTCGAGAAATATCGCGCCATTCCGCAATACGCCCAGGTCAATGCAGGCATGAGCCGGGCCGAGTTTCAGGGCATCTTCTGGTGGGAGTGGGCGCATCGGCTGCTGGGACGGCTGATCGGCGCGGCCTTCGCCCTGCCGTTCGCGGTCTTCCTGATCCTGAGGCAGATGCCCCGACGCCTGATCGTGCGCTGCGGGGTCCTGCTCGTCCTGGGAGGGCTGCAGGGCCTGATCGGCTGGTGGATGGTGTCCAGCGGTCTGTCCGAGCGGGTCGATGTGGCCCCCGAGCGGTTGGCGGTTCACCTCGGTCTGGCGTTGGCGATCTTCATGGGGCTGATCTGGACCGGGCTGGAGGCCTGGAACGGCGAATCGCACAGCCGATCGCCAGCGGGCTGGAGCCGCGGCGCGGCGATCCTGCTGGGTGCGGTCTTCGTCCAGTGTCTGTTGGGCGGGCTGGTCGCGGGCGCCAAGGCGGGCTTCGTCTATACCGACTGGCCGCTGATGAACGGGGCCTTCCTCGCTCCGGTGGAATGGAGCCGGGGTGGTCTGGCCTTTCTGCACGATCAGGCGCTGGTCCAGTTCAATCACCGCATCTGGGCTTACGGCTTGCTCATCGGCGGGACGGTCTATGCGGTGCAGGCGTGGCGCTGGCGACTGGCCGAGGGGTTGGGCGCGGCGGCGTTCGCGGTGGCCGCGGCCCTGTGGCTGCAAGCCCTGCTCGGGGTCGCCACCCTGATGAACGCCACGCCGCTGTGGCTGGGCGCGCTGCATCAGGCGGGGGCGGCGCTGGTTCTGGCGGCGGCGACGATGAACCTGTGGCTGGTGCGACGCTCGCAGGCCCGGCTGTTTACGTCCGGACCGAGGTCCAGGGGCCTCTGATCGCGAAGGTCACGCCGGGGTACTGGATGTTGACGAACAGCACCTGCCCATCCGGCGAGAACACCGCCCCGGCGAACTCGCTGTTCCCGGTGAAGACGTTGCGGGCGATGGTGTAAAGTTTCCCGTCCGGCGTGACGCCCTTCACATGGTTGCGGATGGCCGAGGAATAGTTGTCCTCGCAGACCACCAGATGACCCCATGGCGCGACGCACAGATTGTCGCCCATATTGATGGTCTTCTCGTCGGTGCTTTCGACGAACAGCTGCAGCCGGCCCGGGCGCAGCCGCTCGCCCACCGAACCCTCGAACCGTGAGGGGATGTAGCGCAGGATTTGTCCGCGTTTGATCGGTCCGCCCGACGTTGCCGTCAAATGCAGCTCGCCGTCGCCCCAGAATATGCCTTCACCTCTCGCCACGAGGGTGGCGCCGGCGGCGTGACCGCGCATGCGCAGGTCGCCCGCCGGGCTTTCGACGTCCTCCATGTCTATCCAGATCACCTCGCGCCAGTCGCCGACGGACCAGATGCGGGTCTCGTGGTTGGAGCTGTCCGAACCGCGTGCATCGCGGAAGGCCATGGCCTGAAGCTTGCCGCCCTCGATCAGCTTGCCCGGCGTTTTGGGGATGAAGCGGTAGAACAGGCCGTCGACCTTGTCCTCGGTCAGATAGACGATGCCCGTGCGGGGGTCGACGCAGACAGCTTCGTGTTCGAACCGGCCCATGGCCTTGAGCGGGACCGGGTCAACCAGACCGGTGGCGGCGGCGGGCACTTCGAAGACATATCCGTGCTCCTTGGCGACGTCGGCGTCCGCGGGTGCGGCCTCGGTCTCTTCGCAGGTCAGCCAGCTGCCCCATGGCGTGTGGCCGCCGCAGCAGTTGGTGCTCGTGCCCGCGAGCGAGAGGAACTGGCGCACCGTGCGCCGGGTCTCGAGGTCGTAGATGAGGGTGGTCGTGCCGCCAGGCAGGGGGCGACCGTCCTTATAGGTGTCGTAGCCTTTGGCCTGGTCCAGCAGGCCGATGCGCTCCTGATGGAAGCCGCCGGGACCAAGGTTGCGGTGCAGACCGCTGGAGCTGCCCAGTTCATGGTTGCGGACGAGGGCGACGCGCGGGCCGTCCAGCGGGAAACAGCCCATGCCGTCGAACTGGCCCGGCACAAACAGGCCGTCGTCCATGGTGTCGCCGCTTTGCGAGATGACCTCGTATGTAAACCCTTCGGGCAGGTCGAGCAGGCGGTTGGGATCTGTCCGGAGCAGGCCGTAACCGGTCACCTGATTGACGTAGGATTCTTCGGCGTCCGCCGTCTGGGCGTGGACGCTGCGAGCCAGTCCGGAGAAAGCGAATGCGGCGGCCGAGCTGGCGATGAGCTCACGACGATGGGGGCGCATGGGGACTCCGAAGGGGCTGCGGCGCTTATGACGGGCGCAGGCGCTGCGGTCATCATGGTTCTGTGACGCAGGTGTGACCGGGCTCAGTCCTTGAGCGCCCGCCCGGCCACGACCGCCCTGGCGCCGAATTTCGCGCGCAGAGCGTCGATGGCTGTCTCGGTCTTCAAAGCACGCGTCTCGGTCGTCTCGAACAGGGCGTGGGCGTCCGCCGCGTCGACCACCTCGCCCATGCCGATGCCGATCAGGCGGTAGGGACGGCCCAGTTCCGGGGCCATCAGCTCGCGGCCTGCGGCGAACAGGGCGCGGGCGGTCTGGACCGGCTCGGGCACGGACATCCGGCGGGTGACGATCTTGAAGTCCGTGCGGCGCAGCTTGAGCACCAGCACGCGGCTGGCCACACCGTCCCTCCGGGCCTTGGACGCCAGTTTCTCGCACAGGGGCCACAGCTCGGCCTCTAGCTCCTCGGCGGAGGTCAGATCTTCGTTGAAGGTGGTCTCCGCACTCATTCCCTTGCGCTCGTGCCCGGGATTGACCGCGCGGGCGTCGCGGCCGTGGGCCAGGTCGTGCAGACGCAGGCCTGTCTCGCCATAGCGTTTGAGCAGATCCCGTACGTCGGCCACGGCGAGGTCACCCACGGTGGCGTAGCCGTCGCTCTGCAGGGTCTTGCGGAACACGGGGCCGACGCCGGGCAGGATGCCGACGGGGCGGGGCGCGAGGACCGCCGGGGCCTCGGTCCCCAGCACTGAGAACCCGCGCGGCTTGTCCAGCTCCGACGCCACCTTGGCGAGGAAGCGGTTGGGCGCGAGGCCGATGGAGACGGTCAGGCCGGTGTCAGCCTCGATCTGCTGCTGCAGACGGATCAGCTGGAAGGCCGGCGGGCCGCCGTTCAGCCGTTCGGTGCCGGCCAGGTCGATCCAGGCCTCGTCGAGCGACAGGGTCTGGACCAGCGGCGTCAGCCGGCCGACCGCACCGAAAATGGCCTCGCTGGCGGCGATGTATTTGGCGAAGTCGGGTTTGATGACCACGGCCTCGGGACAGGCCTTCAGCGCCTTGAACATCGGCATGGCGGAGTGAACGCCGTACTGTCGGGCGATGTAGCAGCAGGTCGAGACCACGCCGCGCTTGCCGCCGCCCACGATCACCGGCCGGTCGCGCAGTTCGGGCCGGTCGCGCTTCTCCACCGAGGCGTAGAAGGCGTCGCAGTCGAGATGGGCGATGGTCAGCCGGTCCAGTTCGTCGTGACAGATGACCCGACGCGAATCACAGGCGCCGCACCGTTCGATCTTGTGGTCGCCGGTCCAGAGACAGTCTCGGCAGACGGACTTCACCCACGCACCGTCATCCTCGGGCTTGTCCCGAGGACCCATGGCCGGTGCGGATGCGATAGGTAAATCATGGCGGCGTGGTCTTGCCTTACCGCTGTTTGTCGTGCGGCGGAGGAATGGGTCCCCGGGACACGCCAGAGGATGACGGAAACGGGGCTTCACCCCAACTTAAGACCCGGCGGGTCACAGTGCACGAAGAAGGCGCAAAGCCTCAGAGCAGCCCCATCCAGATGCAGACAGACCAGGTGATGATGTCCAAGAAAGTCCTCATCGTCGAGGATAACGAGCTGAACATGAAGCTCTTTCATGATCTGCTCGACTCGCAGGGCTACGAGACGTTGCAGACCCGCGAGGGCCTGCAGGCGCTGGCCTTGGCGCGCCTGCACAAGCCCGATCTGATTCTGATGGACATCCAGCTGCCAGAGATCAGCGGTCTGGAAGTCACCAAATGGCTGAAGGACGACGAGGAACTGAGCCACATCCCCGTCGTCGCCGTCACCGCCTTCGCCATGAAGGGCGATGAGGAGCGCATTCGACAGGGCGGCTGCGAGGCCTACATCTCCAAGCCCATCTCGGTGATGCATTTCCTTGACGTGGTTCGGAAACATCTGGGGTAGGGACCGATGACGGCGCGTATTCTTGTCGTTGACGACGTTGAACCGAACGTCCGCCTGCTCGAGGCCAAGCTCACGCTCGAATATTACGAGGTGCTGACAGCCAGCGACGGCGTGACGGCGCTGCGGGTCGCATCGGACGAGCGGCCCGACATCATCCTGCTGGACGTGATGATGCCCGGCATGGACGGGTTCGAGACCTGCCGGCGGCTGAAGGCCGATCCGGCGACGCGGCATATCCCGGTCGTTCTGGTGACCGCGCTCGATGGCCGTGAGGACAAGATCAAGGGACTGGACGCCGGCGCCGACGATTTCGTCACCAAGCCGATCGACGACGTCATCCTGTTCGCCCGGGTGCGCTCGCTGCTGCGCCTGAAGTCGGTCGTGGATGAACTGCGCGAACGCGAGGAGAGCGGCCGTCGCCTTGGCGTCGACACCGACGGCGCGGGAAGGCTGCGCGGCTCGGGCGGACGCATCCTGATCGTCGACGACAATGAGCGTCAGGCTCGCAAGATGGTCGAGCATCTGGCCGGCGAGCATCGTGCGACGGTCGAAAGCGACCCGGCCGCGGCCTTGATCGCGGCCCGGGGACCCGTCGATCTGATGATCGTGAACGTCTCGAGTGCAGAGTTCGACGGCCTGCGCTTCGTCGCCCAGGTGCGTTCCACCGAGGCCTCGCGGCGGATGCCGATCCTGGCCGTGGTTGACCCGGCCGACCGGCCGCGCCTGCTGAAGGCGCTCGAGCTTGGGGTCAACGACATCCTGCCGCGTCCGGTCGATCCGGAGGAACTGGAGGCGCGGACGCGGACCCAGATCAAGCGCAAACGCTATGCCGACTTCCTGAAGGAAAAGCTGGACTACAGCCTCGAGATGGCGGTCACCGACGCCCTGACCGGGCTTCACAACCGCCGCTACATGGCCGGCCAGTTGCAGGGCCTGATGAACCGGGCCGGGCAAGGCGGCGAGTCCGTGGCCCTGCTGATGATCGATCTGGACCATTTCAAGCAGGTCAACGACGGCTTCGGCCACGACGCCGGCGACGAGGTGCTGCGCGAGTTCGCCGTGCGCCTGGCCACCAATGTCCGCGCCATTGACCTGCCGTGCCGTCTGGGCGGCGAGGAGTTTGTGGTGGTCATGCCGGGCGCCAGCCTGGAGGACGCGGCTCATGTCGCCGACCGGATCCGCCGGGACGTGGGCGGCCAGCCGTTCCCGATCATGGGTGGCGCCGAAGGCTTGACCATCACAGTCTCGGTCGGCGTCGCGGCCAGCATGGGCGTCGACGACACGCCGGACGCCCTGCTCAAGCGAGCCGACGAAGGCGTCTATGAAGCCAAGGCGCGGGGACGGAATCAGGTCATCTCGCGGGCGGCCTAGGAGTCCTTACCGGCTCATCCACGGCTTGGACTTGCCCGTTGCAATGCGGGCGGCCTGTTCGCGCTGGAAGCGGCCGCCGCGCGGAGGCTTCTCTGTCGCGTCGATCGCCGCCTGCTTCAATCGCAGGGCACGTTGGACGGGGCTTTCGGGCGAAGGGCCGTCAGTCGGATCACTCATTCCGGCAGTCTAGCACGCCGACAGGACCGGACGCTGCGGGCGAGCCTTCCGCCAAACAAAAACGCCCGGCGTTTCCACCGGGCGTTCGGAAATCCAGCAGGGCGTGGCCCTTACTTGATCTTGCCTTCCTTGAACTCGACGTGTTTGCGCACGACGGGGTCGTACTTCTTGACGACCATTTTCTCGGTCATGGTCCGGGCATTCTTCTTGGTGACGTAGAAGAAGCCGGTGTCGGCCGTGGAGTTCAGGCGGATCTTGATTGAAGCCGGTTTGGCCATCGGAATTACCTTTGCGACGGCGAAAGCCGCTAAAATACGAGGCGCGGAACATACTCAGGCGCGCCCGGAAGTCAACGGCGCCCGACAGCCTGCAATGCGGTGACCGGACGGACTGTTGCGCAGGCCGGCGAGCCGTCCTTGCCGCGCCCGGGCAAATGCACCTCCAGCACAGCGTCCGGGAGCAACAGGGCCCTGGGAATGTCGTGGATGTCGATCTTGGCGCGGCGGCTCCAGGGGCTGAAGTGGTCGCCCGCCGATGTGCCGATGCGGATGTAGACAAAACGGCGCTGCGGTCCCTCGCGGCGGACAAATGGTCCGGTCATGCGCCCATCAGGATGCAGGGTGATCGGCAGTTCGAAGGCGATCGGGCCGTCCCCGGCGGTGCGGGGCTCGAACGGCAGGTCGTCCTTCTGCAGGCTGTACCGCACGCCCGGCACTGGGTCGTCGATAATGAGGCGAAGCGTCACGGTGTCGGCCATGGTCTCAGGTTAGGCGCGACGGACGGTTGGGGCTAGGCTGGCGGAATGAAACAGATCGCCGCCCTCGTCGCCGCCGCTATCGCCCTGTCCGCCTGCGCCACGATGCCCGCGCGTGCGCCGCAGCAGGACGCCTTCATGGCCAGTCTCAACGCCCTGTGCGGGCAGCGATTCCTCGGGCGGGTTGTAACGACCGATGCCGCGGACGCCGATTTCGCCCGCTCGCGCCTGATCATGCATGTGCGCGACTGTTCGGCCGACGAGGTCCGTATCCCCTTCTGGGTCGGCGAGGACAAATCCCGCACCTGGGTGATCAGCCGCAATGAGGAGGGCGGTTTGACGCTGAAACACGATCACCGCGATCCCGAGGGCAATCCCGACGGCCTGCACTGGTACGGCGGCGACACGACCTCGGCGGGGACGGCGAATCGCCAGGAGTTCCCCGTGGACGAATTCTCGGTCGAACTGTTCAACGCCGGCAACGCCGCGGTCTCGACCACCAATGTCTGGGCCGTCGAGGTGCATCCGGGGCGAATCTACGCCTATGAGCTGCGTCGTGCGAACCGGCATCTGCGGGTCGAGTTCGACCTGACCCAGCCGCTGATCCAGGTGGCTGAATAGGCCTAGCCGGCCGCCATAACTCCGCAAGCGACCCGATCTCCGGCCCCGCCGATGGGCTGGCTGGCGTGGTCGTCGGAATTGGCGTGGATGACCAGGGCCGAGCCGGCGGCGTCCCAAAGCCATCGGCCGGGACCCTCGGCCGCGATCCGCGCCTGGGTGGTGAAGAGC
>JALYPS010000477.1 GCA_030856285.1 Pseudomonadota bacterium | reverse complement strand
CCACAAGGGCTATTACGAAGCCTATCTGAACCAGATGCACGATGTGGTTCTGGTGGGCGCCGATACGGTTTTGGAAGACTGATCCGGCTGACGTCACGGTGGAGGCAAATGCGAATTTCTGCCCTGGGTCGGAAGCCGACCGTCGCTGTCCGCCGGTTACCTGACGTGCAGCGGCCAGAAATCCCCATGTTCGCTCCAACGGCCAAGCTTTGGTATCCTGGTTAGGTGGACGCCACTCTTCCCAGCGCCTTGCCGACTTTGAAGGCCTTCGCTGTGCGTAGGTCGGACGACCGACAGGTCGTCGGGGTTTTCGTGGCTGTCGGGCTTAATCAGCTCTCGGACCTCGTGCTCCAGTGCGTAGATCCAACCACCACTGAATACCTGGTATTGGGACCCGGCGGCATTTACGCCGCCCTTCCGACCACCGCCAAATGGCCCTCCCAGGAGGTGCGAGATGCGGACGGTGGTTTCGCAGATTTCGAGCCGGAGGGTGACGATCCGTTCAGGGGCGCAGTGTTAGACGAGTATTGGTGGAGCGACATCGGCCAAGGAGCCTGGCATCCTCTTGATTGGGACGCGGTCCTTCCGGATCGTGTGGTGGAGTGGGGCCCCAGAGTTGGCCGGCTCGCCTAACGGATGCCTGCCTTGGGTCGGAAGCGGTCATCTGGTTGCCGGTGATCCACGACTGCGCTGTGCATCGGCTCAGGGTCGGCAACTTCCCGTTAACCTTGCCGCCGCAAGGCTGACTCAAAGAGCGGTGACGGTGACCGCAAGCGCCCGCGTGAGTCGGGCGAGCCGTCCCCGCCTTCGGAGCCAGAACGATGCATCGCCGCCAACTGATCCTGTCGGGCCTCGCCGCCACCGCCGGCGTCTCGGGGCTGTCCGCCTGCGCGACCGCCGGTCAGCAGCCGAGCGATCCCTCATATCCAATCGCCTCGGACGGGCAGGCGCCGGCCTATACGGCCGATGAGCTGGTCGCCGCAGGCTCGCGCGAGCTGGGCATCGCCGCCGAGGCCCTCGGCGGGGCCATCGAGCGCATCTTCGCCGAACAGGGCGATCGCCCGACGGCCTATATCGCCGGCGAGGAAGCGTCCGGCGCCATGGCCGTCGGCGCCCGCTACGGCCGCGGCGCCCTGCACATGAAGGATATGTCGGCCTCGCAGGAAGTGTTCTGGCAGGGCATTTCGATCGGCTGGGACGTCGGCGGCAACGCCAGCCGGGTCTTCACCCTGGTGTACGGCCTGTATCACCCCGACATGATCTATCGCCGCTACCCCGGGGTAGAGGGCACGGCCTATCTGGTCGGCGGTCTGGGCGTGAACTACCAGCGCGCCGACGGCATCATCCTCGCCCCGATCCGCACCGGCGTCGGCCTGCGCCTCGGCGCGAATGTCGGCACCATGGCTTACAGCCGCCAGCGGAATCTGCTGCCGTTCTGACGGGGGGTCCGGGATCGGTAGCAGCGTCGCCGTCGACTTTCGACCTAAGCGGTCGTTGCCATGAAACCCCGTGAGATTGTATGGGCTGCCGCGAAACCGGGGCGATTCCATGCATAGACTCAAAGACAAAGTCGCTTTGGTGAGCGGTGCCGCGCAGGGCATCGGCGAAGCAGTGGCACGCGCGTTCGTAGCCGAGGGCGCCCTCGTCTATCTGACAGACATCAATGATGGCGCAGGACGGCTGTTGGCCGAAAGGTTGGGCGCGCAAGCCGAGTATCTGCATCTGGACGTGCGTCGGGAGAACGACTGGGAAGAGGTCATCGAAACGGTTCTTGTCGCCCACAGGCGGCTCGACGTTCTCGTCAACAACGCTGGCATCACCGGCTTCGAGGCCGGCGGGGTCGCTCACGACCCGGAACACGCCACCCTTGCTGACTGGCGACTGGTCCATGAAACCAATCTCGACGGGGTCTTCCTCGGCTGCAAGCACGCCATCCGCGCGATGCGGGCGGCAGGCACGGGCTCCATCATCAATCTATCATCTCGCTCCGGTCTTGTGGGCATTCCGGCCGCGGCTGCCTACGCGTCCTCAAAGGCTGCGATCCGAAACCATACCAAGACGGTTGCTCTGTATTGCGCGGGCGAGGGTCTCGCCATCCGCTGCAACTCCATTCACCCGGCCGCGATCCTGACACCTATGTGGGAGCCGATGCTGGGCGATGGTCCTGAGCGTGAACAGCGAATGGCGGCGTTGGTGAGCGATACGCCCATGCGAAGGTTCGGGCGACCGGACGAGGTCGCCGCCTTGGCCGTGATGCTCGCCTCGGATGAAGCGGCCTATATGACCGGCGCTGAACTCAATCTCGATGGAGGTTTGCTTGCCGGGGCTGCCGTGGCCCCTGAGCGCGCTTAGCTTCGCGCGATTCCGCCCACACGAGTCCGCTCCTCAGCCCTGGCGGACACCGCTCACTTCGGCTGTGAGATCATCGCTTCCAGCCCCTCGCGCCAGCTGGGATATGTCGGCCGCCACCCCAGCTCGGCCTTGGCGCGGGCGTTCGAGAGACGTTTGGAGTCGAGGTAAAAGCGCCGCATGGCATCGGACACCGAGGAGTCGTCAAGGTCGATCTCGGGAGGCGTGGGCAGGCCGAGGCGGCGCGCGGCGCCTTCCATGACCACATCGGCCGGGGCCGGCTCGTCGTCGCACAGGATGTAGGCGGCGCCGGGCCGGGGGCAGGCCATCGAGGCGAACAGGCCCGAGACGACGTCGTCGACGTGGACACGGTTGAATACCTGTCCCGGCTTGCGCACCAGCCGCGCCGTACCGTCGCGCAGACGGTCGAGCGGCGATCGGCCGGGGCCGTAGAGGGCCGGCAGGCGGAACAGCTGAACCGTCAGCCCCATGCCCTGTCCGGCGTCCAGCCAGCCGCGTTCGGCCCGCACCCGCCGGGCGCCTTCCAGCGAGGCGGCGTTCAATTCGCTGTCTTCAAGCGCCCAGCCGCCGTCCCGGTCGCCATAGACGGCGGTCGAGGAGACATAGCCGATCCAGTCTGGCCAGACGTCCGCGGCCGCCAACGCCGGCGACAGGGCCTTCAGCCCCGGACAGCCGTCCGCCACGGGCGGAGCGCAAATCAGGATGGCCGAAGCCCCGGCCACGGCGTCGGCCAGGGCCGGGACGTCATTCGGGTCAATCGCGGCGAAACCTTCGGCCGCCAGCTCGGCCCGCCGGTCCGCATCGCGGCTGGTCAGGACGGCGCGTCCGCCCCGGCGAGCGGCCTCGCGGCCCACAGCCCGGCCCAGCCAGCCGCCGCCGAAGACCAGCAGCGAGGGGACGACGGCGGCTTCAGTCATGGATCAGGCCGAGCGCGCCTGGACGGGCGCCGCCGGCGGCGCGGCCACGGTCGTCGGCGCCTTGACCGCCTCGGCCCGCTTGCCGTTCCAGGTCGAGACGCAAGGCACCTTCGACAGGTCGGCCCGGTCTGCGTAGCGGCGCGCGATCTCCGTCACGTCCTGCA
>JALYPS010000234.1 GCA_030856285.1 Pseudomonadota bacterium | reverse complement strand
GCCGCCGACAGCGAATGGAGGGCGTGGCCGAACTCATGGAACAGGGTCTGGGCGTCGTCGAGCGAGATCAGGATCGGCTCGCCGCCCTCGGCCTTGGTGAAGTTGTTGTTGTTCGACGACAGCACGTTCTTGACGCCGTCATAGGTCGAATAGGAGCGATAGGTCGTGGCCCAGGCGCCCGAGCGCTTTCCGGCCCGCGAGAAATCGTCGGAATAGAACAGACCGACGGGGCTGCCGTCGGCGCGGTTGGTCACCTCGAACACCTCGACGTCCGGGTGGAAGGTCGCGACGCTGCCGGCGGGCACGGGCTTGAAGTCGAAGCCGTACAGCCGCCCGGCCATATGGAACGCGCCGCGCTTGACGTTGTTGAGCTCGAAATACGGCTTCAGTTCATTCTGATCGAGGTCGTACTTCTGCTTCCGGACCTTCTCCGCATAATAGAGGTAGTCCCACGGCTCGATCTCGTGACCGGCGATCGCCCGCATGTCGGCGACCTCCTCGATGACGCGCGCCTTTGCGGGCGCCCAGACGCGGTTCATCAATCCCATGGCCGCGGCGGGGGTCTTCGCCATCGTGTCCTGCATCCGCCATTCGGCGTGATTGGCGAAGCCCAGCAGTTTCGCCCGCTGGTCGCGCAGGCGCACGATCTCGGCGATGGTCGCATTGGTGTCGTTGGCGTCGCCGTTGTCGCCGCGGTTGACGAATTTGCGCCAGACCTGTTCGCGCAGGGCCCGGTCGTCGGCGAAGCTCAGGAACGGATCGACGCTCGAGCGCGTGTTGACGATGGCCCAGCCCTGCACGTTGCGCGAACGGGCGGCGCCGGCGGCGGCGGCCTTGTTCGAGGCCGGCAGTCCGGCCACGCCGGCTTCGCTGGAGATCACGGTCCAGGCGTTCTCGTCGGCCACGACCTTCTGGCCGAAGCTGGTGAAGGCGTTGGACAGGGCCGTGTTGATCCGGCCCAGCTCGGTCTTGCCCGCAGGGTTCAGGGCGGCGCCGTTGCGCACGAAGGCGTCGCGGCTGCGCTCGGCCAGACGGGTCTGTTCGGCGCTCAGGCCCAGGGCGGCGGCGTTGTCGGCGACCGTCTTGACCCGCTGGAACAGGCGTTCGTTGAAGGTGATCTCATTGCCGGCCTGGGTCAGGATCGGCGCCACCTCGCGCTGGACCGCCTGATAGTCGGGCGAGCCGATGTTTCCGGTCATGACTCCGAACATCGACAGGGCCCGGCCCAGGGGTTCGCCGGCCATCTGGCTGGCCACCAGTGTGTTGGCGAAGGTCGGCGGTTCGGGATTGTCGGCGATGGCGGCGTATTCCGCGCGCTGCAGTTCGATGCCCTCGAGGATGGCGGTCTTCAGCTTGTCGGCGGTGACGCGGTCCCAGGGCGGCACGCCCTCGTACGGACCCGTCCAGACCTGCAGCAGTTCGGCGCGCGGCGTCTGCACCGGCAGCAGGGCGCGGGCTACGGCGGCGTCCGAGGCGAGCGTCGCAGCCGGCGTCCCTCCGCCCATCGACATTCCGTTGGCGGCGCAGGCCGACAGGGCGAACAAGCTGCCCCCGGCGACGAGAAGCTGGCGTCTGTGCATGGGTAACTCCGTCCGTGGGTGGTTTCCGGCGAACCTAGGCCCTTCCCGTGCTGACTGTCACATGAACGGCCCGTAATCTTCGTCGGTGGACGAGGACCGGCGGCCCGTCTAAAGGCCGCGCCATGGCGATTGGCGTATTTGACTCCGGCGTGGGCGGCCTCACGGTTCACCGCGAACTGACACGGCGGTTCCCTGACCGGGATTTCGTCTATCTGGCTGACCAGGCCAACGCTCCCTACGGCGGGCGCGGCGGCGAGGAGATCGTCGACCTGACCCGGGCCGGCTGCGAGCGGCTGTTCGAGGCCGGCGCCAATGTCATCGTCCTGGCCTGCAACACCGCCTCGGCCATCGCCCTGCGCCGTCTGCAGCAGAGCTGGGTGCCCGAGGCCCGCGCCCGTCATGGCCGCCCGATCAATGTGCTGGGCATCATCGTCCCGACCATCGAGGCCGCGACCGGCATGCCCTGGGCCTATGAGGCCGAACGGTTGGGCGACAAGATCGAGGCCATCGATGTCACCGGCGTCTTCTGCACCGCCGCGACCGCCCACAGCCGGGTCTATGAGATCGAGATCGACAAGCGGCGCGAGGACCTGGCGGTCTTCTCCGAGCCCTGCCCGGGCCTCGCCGGCCTGATCGAGCTCGGCGCGCCCGCCGAGGAGCTGAAGGTGGTGGTCGACGACCACGTCGACGCCCTGCGCCGCCGCATAGGCCGCCATCCGGATCAGGCCATCCTCGGCTGCACCCACTACGAGATGGTCGCCGACCTGTTCGCCGCCGCCCTGCCGCCCGGCACGCCGGTGATCCACCAGCCCACGGCAGTCGCCGACGCCCTGGACCGGTATTTCCAGCGCCATCCCGAGTATGATCTCGGCGGTCAGGGCCGCCGCGACTTCCTGACCAGCGGCAAGGCCGGACCGCAGTCCGATCTGGTCAGCCAGTTCTGGGGCGCGCCCCTGACCTTCACGCCCGCCTGACTTGACGCCGTGCCGGTCCCGACGCCGAATGGCGGCGGGAGGACCTTCAGATGCTCAGATCCGCACTCGCCGTCGCCGGGATCGTCCTGCTGTCCGCCGTTCCGGCCGCCGCCGAGGTGGTCGAGCGCCATGCCGACGGCTTCACCCTGCGCTTCGAAGCGGCCATGGAGACCACGCCGGAAGACCTGCTCGGCTCGCTGGGCGAGATCGGGAAATGGTGGGATGGCGCCCACAGCTACAGCGGCGACGCGGCCAATATGACGCTCGTCATGGAGCCGGGCGGTTGTTTCTGCGAGGCCCTGACGGACGGCACGGCCTTCGAGCATGGCCGCGTAGTCTCGATCGATCCGGCGACTGGCGTCCTGCTGAACGCCCCGCTCGGTCCGTTGAAGGCCACGGCGACGAAGTCCGACCTGGCCTTCGGCTGGGCCAGTGCGAACCGCGGCAGGACCGTGGTCATGACCTTCGTGGTCGAGGGGCCCGGCCTGGGCGCCTTCGCCGATCCCGTCGACGGCGTCATGGGCGGCGCCTTCGCCCGCTATGTCCGCTTCGTCGAATACGGCGAGGGCTGAGGTCCGGCGTCCCAGCCGAAGATCCTGAGCCAGGCCTCGATCAGCAGCAGGTTGGGAACCCAGCACAGGAAGGAGATGGCGCGGTAGGCGACGTCGAACTCCAGACCGGTCAACGGCGACAGCGGGATCAGGATCCTCAGCGTCACCGCCGCGAAGGTCAGCGACAGGCTGCGGATCATCCACCGGCGATGCTGGGCGAACTCGCCCGTGACGGCCTTGCGCCAGCCCATGACCGTGGTTCCGAACCACGCGACGGCCAGTCCGCCGAACCCCGCCGTCGCCACCGGACCGGCCGAGGCGTGCAGCGCCAGCCAGAAGCCGGCGACGGCGCTGACCAGACAGGCCAGCACATAGGTCCGCCCCGCCCAACGGTGCCAGATTCGCCGCGGTCCCCGCCGTGTGACCAGCTGGAATGACCCTAGCGCCAACGCGGTGACCCCGCCGCCGACATGCGCCAGCACCGCCATGGGCCAATCCGCTATCTGGCCCAGCATCGGCGGCGCCGGGAACGGAGTCCCGGGCAGCAGATAGCGGGCGCTGACCAGCGCCACGCCCAGGGCCAGAAAGGCCATCAGGCAGAACATTGTTGTCGCAATCACTCTCGTCACGCCGTCGCCTCCGTTGTGGACGGCATGGGTTGAACCGGGCCGGGAGGACATGTCAGCCTCGCCTTCGCGAACGGGACGGGTCCCTTCGCGAACGGAGCGGGGCGTGACGGCAGGCGGGGCGATCAGGCGGTTGGCGGCCCTCAGGGTCGGCCGGTCAGGGGCGGCCGAACTGGTCGCCCTTGTGCTGTTCGGCCTGTTCCTGGCTGCGGTGGCGCCCTTCGGCTCGGCGGAAGCGCCGTTGCCGTTCCGCTATCTCTACTGGCAGCTGGCCATGGTCGGCGGGGGCGTCCTCGCCGCCCTCATCGAGCCGCTGGTCGTCCGCCGCCTGCCGGGTCGACCCCGGCTGTTCGTCCTCGCCCAGCTGACGGCCATGACCCCGGCCATCGCCGTCTGGATTTCGCTTCTGCCCGTGATTCTCCTTGGCGCGCGGATATCGGCCGAGCGCATCCTGCAGGTCATGCCGGATGTCCTGACCATCAATGTCGCGGTGGTGGTCCTGGCCTGGCTGACCCGCAAGGCCCTCGGCCGCCGGCCCGCGCCGCCGGTTCCCGAAGGTCTGGCTCCCGCCGCCATTCGCACCCGGCTGCCGCCCCGTCTGGCGCGGGCGCGTCTGGTCGCGGTCGAGGCCGAGGACCACTATCTGCGCATCCGCACCGAGGCCGGTTCTGCGCTCGTCCTGATGCGGCTGGGCGACGCGCTGGAGGCGCTCTCGGGACTGGACGGATTTCGCACCCATCGCTCGTGGTGGGTGGCGCGCGCCGCGGTCGAGGCCGTGCGCTGGAAAGGCGGCCGGGGCGCCCTGACCCTGTCGGATGGATCGTCCGCCCCGGTCAGCCGCACCTATGCCGCCGCCCTGAAGGGCGCCGACTGGGCCGCGCCGCTCGTCTAGCGCGATTTCCGAGGCCGCGATGCGGTTGCGCTGCTCAAGGTCAGTGACTGGACTCGATCTTGACCATAGATTTTATCTATGCGGCGCATGGGTATACCGGGTCCTGATCCCGGCCTTACGAAGATCGTCCCGCCCGGCAAGGTCCGCGCGCACATCCAGAGGAAGACACGCATGCGTCGCCTGACCGCCGCCCTGTTGATCGCCGCCGGCGCCCTGCCCGCTATCGCCCTTCCGGGTCTGGCCGAAGCCCAGACCCCCCCCGCGACGATCGGCGAGCGCTATGTGCCGGCGCCCTGGTGGATGCGCGACCCGGTCATCGCCTCGGTCGGCTATGTCCGCACCGAGGTGGCCGCCAACCGGGCGAATTTCAGCGCTACCTTCCAGTCGATCGACCGCTCGGCCGCCGACGCCTCGCGCAAGGCCGCCGATCAGGTGCGCGCGCTCAGCCAGGCTCTCGCCGCCTATGGCGTGGACAAGGTCCGGGTCGAGACCAGTCTCACGACGCGCCCGCTGTACGACCAGTATCGCGACGAGAACGGCGTCCTGCGCGACAACACGCGCGCCGACCGGATCGAACGCTACCAGGCCGACGCGAACGTCAGCGTCACCATCCGCGACGTCGCGGTGCTGGAGCGGGTCTATGCGACAGTGATCGCCGCCCAGCCGACCTCGACCAGCGTGGTCTCCTTTGATCTGCAGCCCGACAACGCGACCAAGACCTGGCTGCAGGGAGAGGCCGTGAAGGACGCGTCGCGGCGCGCGCGGGAGGCGGCGTCCAACGCCGGCGCCTCACTGGGCGGGGTGCGGGTGATCGATCCGACCGGGCGCGCCTGCGAGACCGACGTCCTCGCGGGCTGGCCGTCCTATTCTTCGGGCCCGGGTCTGGCCACCGATGTGGACGAGATCGCGGTCACCGGATCGCGAAGACCCGATCTCTCCTATCTGCCGTCCCCGGTTTCGGCCCCGCCCCCGCCCCCGCCACCGGCAGGCTCGGCGCCGTCCGAGGACCAGATCGAGGCCGCCCGGCTGGCGCTTCAGCCGCCGCTGCGCGAACTGACCGACCGCGCCTGCGTGGTCTATGCGCTGAACTGAACCGCCACGCTTGACCCGCCGCCGTCGCCGCGCGACCGAAGGGCATGACCGCTGCGTTCAAAGCCGATCCGGCCTTCGAGTCGGGCTCCGTCATCGCCTGCGACTGGCCCCTGTGTCAGGTGCGGCTGCAGGACGACGCCCGCTTCCCGTGGCTGATCCTGATCCCGCGCCGCGCCGGCCTGCATGAGGTCGAGGACCTGACCGCCGCCGAGCGGGCCGCCCTGATGGACGAGGTCGTCCGGGCCGGCGACATGGTGCGGTCGCTGGGCCAGACGGCGGGACGACCGGTGCAGAAGCTGAACGTCGCCGCCCTCGGCAATGTCACCGCCCAGTTGCATGTGCATGTCATCGGCCGCCGCCACGACGACGGCCAGTGGCCTGATCCGGTCTGGGGGCGCGGCGTGGTCGTGCCCTATGGGGCCAACGGGCTTCAGGCGGCGGTGTCGCGCATCCGGCTCAGTTCGGGCGAATAAGGCTGGCCGGGCGCGTCTGGCCGTCGATCGTCAGCACGCCGCGCCAGCCGTTTCCCGTCCGCTCCAGCGTCATTGCGCCCGAGCCTTCGAGTGTCAGGGTCGCGCCGTCCGAGGTTGCTGCGCCCCAACCCGCCTGACCGCGCCAGCCGCCCTCGACCGGCCCGACGCCGGGGTCGTTGAGGACCAGATCGTAAAGCGTCCCCCCGGCCGCATCGACGATCCGCCAGGCCCCGTCCAGCCGTCCCGCGGCCTGATCGGCCCGGATTTCGGCCGACGCCACGCCCTGTTCATAGGCCGTCTCGATGTCGCTGGGCATGTACTCATACGACCGGGCATAGGCCTCGACCACGACCGGCCTCTCCAGCGGGCGGCGATACAGGTCGCCGTCGGCGTCGCCCAGCGCC
>JALYPS010000468.1 GCA_030856285.1 Pseudomonadota bacterium | reverse complement strand
GACCAGGTCGATGGTCTTGTCGATATTGGCCTGCAGGTCCTCGCCATAGGAGGTCTGGAGCGCGGCGACGGTGATCGTACGGGCCATCAGGCAGGCTCCTGCTGGGAAATGCAGTGAAAGGATCCGCCGCCCGACAAGATGGCGATAGACGGGAGCGCAATGATCTCACGGTCCGGCAATACGGTCTTCAGCCCCTGACAGACCAGGTCGGCGGCGCGGTCGTTCCCGTAGGTCGGCACGATCACCGCGCCATTGGCGATGAGGAAATTCATGTGGCTGGCCGGGATGGGCCGGTCGTCCTCGTCGCCGATGAAGCCGGGCGACGGCAGGCGCAGCAGTTTCAGCGGTGCGCCGGTCGCATCCGTCATCTCCGAAAGCGCCCTGGCGATCGCGTCATAGACCTCGTCATTCGGATCGCCCCGGCCCCAGGCGATCGGACAGGCGACGACGCCCGGCGCGACGAAACGGGCGAGGTTGTCGACATGGCCGTCGGTGTGGTCGTTGAGCAGGCCGTCGCCCAGCCACAGCACCTTGCGCGCGCCCAGCGACGCCGTCAGCGCGGCCTCGGCCTTCGCCTCGGTCCAGTCGGGGTTGCGGTTCGGATTCAGCAGACACTGGCGGGTGGTGACGATCGTCCCCTGCCCGTCGTGATCCAGCGCCCCGCCTTCAAGAATGAAGTCGTGCCGGTCGGGCGCCACGCCGGAGGCCGCGCCGATCTGGTCCGCGACCGTATCGTCATGTTCGAGCTCATACTTCCCGCCCCATCCGTTGAAGCGGAAGGCCGCGGCCGTCGCGGAGCCGGCGCTGAAGATCGGGCCGGTGTCGCGCAGCCAGATGTCCCCGAACCGGCCATCGACGACCTCGACACCGGCGACCGCGGCGAAACGGGTCCGGGCGTCGTCGAGCGCTTCGGGCTTGCCGACCAGCAGCCTGACCTGTTCCCGGCCCGGTCCGGCCAGGGCGCGAACCAGGGCCTCGACCTCGGCCCGGGCGGGTTCGAGGTTTTCCTCCCAAAGCTCGCCATGGCTGGGCCAGCCGACCCACATGGCGCGGTGCGGCGACCATTCGCCGGGGATGGGGGTGGTCATGGGGGCGGGAGGTCCTGAACGGCGGTGAGGCGACCGCGCCAGATAGACACGCCGGACCGCGACTTCAACTCATGCGGCGCGAGGCGTTCGCCCGATTCGCTGGATGGCGGCCGAAAAGAAAGGGGCGGTCCGTTGCCGGACCGCCCCTCCTTTGGTTTGTTTCGATCGCTCGGTCCTAGAACTTCATGCCGAGCGTCAGTTGGGCGGTGCGCGGCGAACCCAGCGAGTAGGTCCGGGCCTGACCCCCCCGATTGGCCGTGCCAGCCGGTACGCGGGGATCGGTCGTCACCACCGACGACAGGCCATTGTTCCCGGTCGAGATGTTGCCGAGGTAGTCCTCGTCGAACAGGTTGGTCACGTTCAACCGGACGAAGGCGCCGCGGATGCCGAAGGTGTCGGTCAGGTCGTAACGCACGTCCATGTCGGCGACCGTATAGGCCTCCGAGATTTCGTCGTTGACGTCCGTTGCGAACCGCTCACCGACATATTTGGCCTGCAGGCCGACATGCAGGTTCTCGGTCACGTCCCAGTCGACACGGGCCGAATAGGTCCAATCCGGGGTCTCAACCAGGGTCTTGCCCTGGGTTTGCAGGAACAGCGGGATGGGCGTGGTGGCCGGCGAGACCGCGCATGCGGGGGTGCTGCCCGGGACCTGGTTCGCGGTCGTGCAGTTGAAGTTGCCCAGGAACAGATTGTCCTGCAGCTCGCTCTCATTATACGACGCCGACAGATTGACGACGAAGGCGTCAGTGAAGGCGTAGCCCAGTTGGCCGTCGAAGCCCTGCTGCTCCACCGAGCCGACGTTGCGGTCGACGAAGAAGCCGAAGGTCGGCGACGAGGGGTCGTTGTCCTGAGAGGCGACGATGCGGTTTTCGAAGTCGACCTTCCAGAACGCCAGCTGGGCGATCAGGGCCTGGTTCCGGAAGCGATAGCCGATGTCGTAGGATTTGGTCGTCTCGGGCTGGACGGTCGAGAAATCGATCGAGCTGTCGGTCGTGTTGCGGACCGGCTGGTACAGATTGTCGGTGCGCGGCACCGAGAGGCCCTCGGCATAGCTGGCGTAGACGCTGTGGCCTCCGCCGAAGCGATAGAGAACGCCGACATTGGGCAGGACGTCGTTGTATTCGAGGGTGGCCTCATAGGGCGGAATGAACTGCGTCGAGTTCAGCGTAGCACCGGAACCGGTCGTAGTGCTCCCAAACGTCACGTTGCCATTGGTGAAGGGTGTCAGGACGCCATTCACGAAGCCCGATGTGAGCGGCGTCTCGGTGGTGCAACGCACGTTTGAGGAGCCGTTCTGCGAGAAGCAGTTCTGGTCCAGATCGCGGGTGAAATAGGGCGCGCGGACGCCGATGTTGATCGTCAGCGAGTCGTCGAAGAAGTCGCCGATATATTCGACGGCGAACTGTTGCAGTTCGGCGATCGAGAAACGGTCACGTCCCCGCAGGAATGAGCCATCGCGACCGATGATGCGTTGATCCTCATCGCCCCAGACCTCCTGGCCGCCGAACACGTTGAACGGCTGGCTGGCGAAGTCCGTGCGGGTCCATTCACCGGTCTGACGGTGACGGCCGTAGTCCAGGGAGTAGGCGGCGCGGACGCGGTGATCGTCGTTAAGGTCCCAGATCAGCGAGCTGGTCAGGCCATAGCGATGGGTGTTGGTGTTGTTCGGCGTGTACAGGCCGACGTTGTCGCAGGTGTCGCCGTCGCCGTTCAGGTCAACGCCGGTGCGGTTCACGCCGATGGCGGCGCATTGAACCGGCGTCGTCACCGTGGAGTTGTTGGTGCTGTTCTGATCGAGACGGTCGTCACGTTCGCCGACCAGCGTGAAGCCGCCGCCGTTGGCGATGACGTACTGGAACGACGGATCGAAGGTGAAGCGCAGATTGTCCGTCAGGCCATAGCTGAACTGACCGCGGATGTTGCCGGTGTTCGACGGGTTGATCCGGATGCCGTGGTAGTTGGTGCAGCTGCCGGTCGCGGTGGTCCCGTCGGAGAGGATGCGGCTTGAGCCTGTGCTCTCGTTCTGGACGGTGCCGTCCACGCCGTTCGGACGGAAGCAGGCAATGTCGTTCTCGAGGAAGGTTCCCGCGTTGAACTGGGCCTGGTTGATGAAGTTGTTGTAGAAAGAGTTGCGGTTGACGTTCCAGTGGCCGGCGAGGCTGGCGAAATCGCCGTCGCCCAGGTCCTGATAGATCTTGCCGTTGAACTGGGTCTTCTCCAGTTCGCCCGGACCCTTGAACTTGTCATAGTTGGTGTAGGAGAACGCGCCATAGGCCGTCGTATCCCAAGGACCGAAGGCGCCGGTGTCGAAGCGGACAAAGCCGCGGCGGTAGTTGTTCTCGCCGATCGAGGCGTTGATCTGCAGACCGGGCTCTTCCAGCGGACGCGCCGAGCGGAAATTGATGGTGCCGCCGGTGGCCGAGGCCGTCGGGCTGTCGACGTCGGTGGTGCCCTGGTTGACCGAAGCGCGCTCGATCAGTTCCGAATCCAGCTGCTGGTTGGTGAACACCGCATAGTTGCCGGTGTCGTTCAGCGGCATACCGTCAAAGGTCAGCGAAACGCGGTTGCCGTCAAAGCCGCGCAGACGGATGTTGCCGCCCGAGTTACCGTACGGGTCGTTGTTCACGAAGTTCAGGCCCGGAACCAGGTTCAGGGTCTGGAGGATGGTCTGGCCCGAGGTCTGGGTCGCGATGAACTCCTGCGAGATGCTGGAGCGCGTCTTGGCTACGGTCTCTGCGACGATGACGCCCTCAATGCTCGGCTGGCCGCGCGTCCCGGTCACGATGACGGTGTCCAGTTCAGCGGCGCCCTCGGTTGCGACCGTGCCCGACGATTGGGCCGAAGCGGCCCCGGCGACCAGCAGGCCGCTGAAGAGGGCGGTGGTCGCCCAGAACGCGCGTTTGCGGTTCGTCATTGTCATTGATCCCCGATGAAGAAGGGCGCGTGCGCCCGGCAACCGGCGGCAGCCGGCTAATCTCCCGCCCCCTCTAGGCGTGCCATCGGAAAGTGGGACGACATTCGTGTGACAGTGATATGACAGTCGGGTCCGGTGGCGTCAGAGACACACCCGGTTCCGGTCGAAGCTGTGGATGAATCCCCTGCGCGCCGGATGTCGGAGTTGGGAGGCACATATTCCGGGTTCGGATCGATTCCACCGGCCCCGGACGGGATTTAGTCTCCCCAGACAGCCCGCAAACGGGCGGCCCGCCCGCAGAATCGGCTGTAACCGCCATATCGCACCGGATTCAGGCGGGCGAAATCCTGATGATAGGCCTCGGCGGGCCAGAACCGGACCGCGTCGCGGACCGGCGTAACGAAGCGAGCGGCGCCGATTCGGGCGACCGCTGCGCGGCGGGAGGCTTCCGCGGCCGGCTTCTGGACGGGGCTGGCGAAAACAGCTGTCGCATAGGGCGCGCCCTGATCACAGAACTGGCCGTCAGGGTCGGTGGGATCGATGGTCCGCCAGAACCGGTCCACCAGCTGGCGATAGCTGATGCGGCCCGGATCAAAGGTCACCTGGACCGCTTCGAGGTGGCCGGTGCCGCCGCGGACCACCTGGTCATAGGTCGGATTGGCGGCCCGTCCGCCGGCGAAACCGGACACCGCCGCGACCACGCCCGGCATATGCTCGAAATTGGCCTCGACCGACCAGAAGCATCCGCCGGCGAAAACCGCGACCTCGCGCCGGCCGCTGTCCCGCGCCTGCGGGCCGGAGGGAGCGCTTTCGGCCGGGGCGCCCGGCGAGCAGGCGGCGAGGGCGAGAATCACGAGGCTGGCGAGGGCGCGGCGCGACATGGGGGGAGTCTCCGGCGGCGCAGCGGGGGTCGCGCCATGATCGACATACGATCGTCGCGCCCTGGAGGTTTCAGTTCAAGCGCCCAAAGCAAAACCGCCCGCCCC
>JALYPS010000464.1 GCA_030856285.1 Pseudomonadota bacterium | reverse complement strand
AGGGCGGGGCCGCGGCGTGAAGGCATGGCCCTGCTGGCCGTCTTGCTGCTCGTGGCCGTCATGGCTGTGGTGGCGGTGGCCGTGCTGGACGATGTCCGGTTTTCGGTGCGGCGCACCACCAATGCGGAAACCGGCGCCCAGGCGCAGTGGTACGCGGACGGCGCCGAGACGCTGGCGCGGCGAAGGATCGACCGGTTGACGGCGCTGAGCCCCAACCCGAACCGGACGCCGCTGACGCCGGAGTGGAACGGGCGCGCCTTCACCCTGCCGATAGACGGAGGGACGCTGACAGCCGTGGTGCGCGACGGCCAGGCCTGTTTCAACCTGAACAGCGTCGTCGCCTGGACCGGGGACCGGCTGGCGGTTCGCCCGGCCGGCGAGGCGCAGCTGATGGCCCTGGGGCGAGCTGTGGGCGTCGACGAAGGACGGATGAGGACCATCACAGACAGTCTGATCGACTGGATCGACACCGACACGACGGCCCGGCCCCAGGGCGCCGAGGACAGCGCCTACGCCGCCCTGGCCGAACCCTACCGGACGGGGGGCGTGCCTCTGGTCGAGGTCTCGGAACTGCGGACCGTGCGCGGGGTCGATGGCGGAGCCTATGGTCGGCTGCGGCCCCATCTGTGCGTGCTGCCGACCGACCGATCGCCGATCAACGTCAATACCCTGACTCCGGGGGATGCGCCGCTCCTGGTCATGCTGACGGAAGGCTCGCTCAGCCTCCCCGCCGCTCGCGCCGTGATCGCCGCCCGCCCGGCCGGAGGGTGGCCTGATCCGGCCGGGTTCTGGAGCCAGCCGGCGCTGAGCGGGCTGCAGGTCGAGCTGGAGGTGCGTGATCAGGTCTCGGTCCGGACGGACTATTTCGCGGTCCGCATCGACGTTGATCACGGCGGAGTCCGCGCCGTGCGCACCGCCCTGATTGAATCGCGTCCGGGCGGCGAGGCCCGGACGGTGATCCGGCGCTGGACGCTCGAGGACTAGGTCGGAGGCCATCGCTTCTGGCTATGGGTGAGTCGGCTGACAGCCCGTCAGGATTGGTGCTAACGTCGTTTTGTCGGACCTTCGCAAGCAGGCCGACGGGGGAAGGCGGGGACGTTTTGAGCACGACGACGATCAGCGTGGGTCGTATCCGCCCGGTTGCGGTCTGGGCCAGCGTCGTCCTGTTTCTGGCGCTCTGCGTCGGGATCGGCGCCGTCCTGCCTTCGAGGGCCTCCGCCACCCAGATGTCCTCGCCCGGCGTACACCAGGGCGTGGCCTCCTGCGCCGGGTCGACCTGCCATGGCCGTCAGGCTCCGGACGGGGCGGTGGTGCGCCAGAACGAACTGGTCAGCTGGCAGGATCCGACCGGCCCGGGCGGATCGCACAGCCGGGCCTGGCGCACCCTGACCTATGCGCGCGCCCAGGCCATCACGCGCCGACTGGGCCTGGGCCCGGCCCAGAACGCGCCGGCCTGCCTGGGTTGCCATGCCGAGCCCGCCGCGGCGCGCGGCTCCCGCTTCCAGATTTCAGACGGCGTCGGCTGCGAGAGTTGCCATGGGCCCTCGGGCGGCTGGATCGCCAGCCACTATACCGTCGGGGTCAGCCACGCCGCCAATGTGGCGCGGGGCATGACGCCGCTCGAAGACCCGGTGGTGCGGGCCAATGTCTGCCTCGATTGCCACTGGGGCAGCGACAAGCCCAACCAGTTCGTGACCCATGAGATGATGAGCGCGGGCCATCCGCGGCTGTCATTCGAACTGGAGCTGTTCACCGCCTTCCAGCAGCACCACAACGCCGACGCCGACTATGTGCAGCGCAAGGCGACGATCGATTCCGCCCGGGTGTGGGCCATCGGCCAGGCCGTGGCCCTGCAGCGTATCCTGACCGTCTATGGCGATACGGGCCGGGCCGGGAACGGCGTCTTCCCCGAGTTCTACTTCTTCGACTGCCACAGCTGTCACCGGCCGATCTCGGACGAGCCGGGCGCGCCGCTGGTGGTCGAGGCCAATCCCGGACGGCCGATCCCGCCCGGCACGCCGCCGTTCAACGACGAGAACATGATCATGCTGGCCGCGGCGGCCCGCACCGCGCCCGCCTCGCTGGCCCAGCGGTTCGAGACCGACTCGCGCGCCTTCCATCAGGCCCTGGGCTCGGACCGCGCCGGGGCGGTCGAGGCCGCCCGCCGTCTGGCGGGAACGGCCGGCCAGTTGTCGGCCAGCTTCGCCTCCAGCCCGTTCAGCCGCGCCGACACCTTCGCCATCCTCGAGGATGTGCTGGGGGAGGCGCTTGCCCCGCGCTACACCGACTATTCCGGCGGGGCGCAGGCGGTCATGGCCGTCGACACCCTGCTGAACGCCCTGGTGGCCCAGGGCCAGATCGAGGCCGGAGCGGTCCGGGCCATGCGGCCCGATATTGACCGCGCCTACGCTGCGGTGCGCGATCCCAACCGCTATCGGCCGCAGGAATTCCGCCGCGCCATGGGCGGCGTCGCGACCGCCGTGAGGCGCGCACGATGAGCGTGCGGGCGAGGAGTCTGGTTCTGGCGGCGCTGACCGGTCTGCTGCTGACGGGCTGCGGCGGCGGCGGGTCGTCCAGTGGCGGCAGCGGTGGCGGCGGCGGCGGCGGGGGA
>JALYPS010000452.1 GCA_030856285.1 Pseudomonadota bacterium | reverse complement strand
CAGCGGCGGCGTCTCAAGCACTTCGGCGTCCGCCGGACTGATGGTTTGGCGGGTGGGACGCCCGCGGTCCCAGGAGGCCCGAAACCTCGTAGTCGCTAGGGTCTGGGGCGGCGGCCGCCGGTCAGGGCTTCGGTGGCGGCAATGCCTTCGGCTTCTTTGAGGAGCTGGCTCAGCTCCTGGTTGTCGGGCTTGCGGGCGGAGGCTTCGCGCAGGAGCTTGAGCGCCTCCTGACCCTGCCCGCGGGTGCCGAGAGACATGGCCGTGATCTGAAGCGCGACCAGATGGTCGGGATCGTGTTTGAGAAGCTCGCCTGCGTGGACGGCGGCTTCGTCCAGACGCTCGGCTCGCAGGTGAAGCGTGGTGAGATTTTCCCGCGCGATGGCGTGGCGCGGGTCGGCGGCGAGAGCTTTCTCGTACTGTTCGGCGGCCTCGGCGTCGCGGCGGGCGGCGCTGTAGAGGTTGGCCAGATTGTTGTGGGCGGCTGCGAATCCGGGCTGGAGACGGACGGCGGCTTCAAAGGCGGTCATCGCCTCGTCGATGCGGCCGGCTTCGGCGGAGGCCATTCCCAGATTGTTCTGCACCACAGCCGATCCGGGGGCGACCCGAGCGGCGTGAGTCCAGAGAGTCTCCGAACTGCGCCACCGCGCACTTTGGTTCCAGCTCAGGACGGCCAGCGGGATCAAAACGGCGGCGCAGAGCAGGGCGGTCCCGAGTCCGCGGCGCCGCCCGGAACCGCCGCCCAGCAGGCGCACGACGGCGGCCGCGCCGAGAGCGGCGCCCAGCAGCGCCGCATAGGCGTAGCGGTCGGCGACCGTCGAGATGGTCTGATAGTGGAAGGGGACGATGCCCGAGGCGGGCAGCACGAGAGCTGCCGCGACGGCCGCCGCCGCGCCGGCCAGGTTGCGCCGCGTGAGCAGAAACGCCAGAGCGCCCGCCGCCAGAGCGCCCGCAATCAGCAGGAGGGCCGTGTTGGACGAGACGGCGTCGGCGGTGCGGCTGTAGACCGGCGAGAATCCCAGCGGCAGGAGAGTCTTTTCGACATAGAAGACCAGCGAGTCGGCGGCGATGAAGGGGCGCGCCCACAGGGGCGTGGAGACGTCTTCGGTCGCGTGGGAGGCGGCGTGCTGGATGCGGGCCGTGGCCCAGGCGAACAGGCCCGCCGCAGCCGCCCACGGCCAGAGGGCACGGGCCGAGCGGGTGAGAGGAAGACGGAGGATGTACCAGTCGAGCGCAAGAGCGGCCAGAGGGACGGCGGCCGCCGCGGGTTTCGATATCAGCGCCGCGAGAAAACAGACGAGGGCGGCGACGTAACGGACAGGGCGGCCGGTCTCGCGCCAACGCAGATACTGGAGCAACGCGGCGAAGCTGAGCACGGCGGCCAGGAGGTCTTTGCGTCCCGTGGCCCAGCTGACGGCTTCGGCCTGAAGCGGATGGACGGAGAAAAGCAGAGCGCCGGCGCACGCCGCGCCATGGGCGGCGGGGCTGCCGGTCGCGGCGAGCAGGCGGCGCAGCAGCTCGAACGCCAGCAGGGCGGCCAGTGCGTGGAGCAGCAGATTGTCCGCATGAATCAGCCGCGCCAGCGCCGCCTCGTCCCGGGTCAGAGCGGTCTCCGCGGCGTAGGTTGTGTAGACCAGCGGGACATAAAGACCGTCGTAGGGAGCTGTCCAGAGATTCCGCAGACCGGCGGCAAGGAGGCCTGTCAGGTTGGGGTTTTGCACGATGTTGGTCTGATCGTCCCACGGAAGGAGCTGGTTCTTCAGCGCCGGCAGAAACGTCAGAATGGCAGCTGCGGCGACCAGAGCGCGACAGACCCACAGGGAGACGCGGGACGAGGCGAGGGCAGGGGGCGCCGTCGCGCCGCTCTCGCCGGGAAGAGTCGGCGCCTGGTCAGCTGCAACTGCCGTCATTCCTGAGATCGATCCAGTTTCCATGCCGTCGCCGATGGCTCAAGCAGGGGGATAAAGGCAATCAAAAGCTGCGGGAAGGCGGCGTTAGAGGCGGAGATCCGCTTCGATCTGCTCCCACTGGGCATCGCGGGCGGGAGTGCTTCTTTTATAGCTGCTTTGGTCGGGTGCGATGACGATGAAGGAGGGGACTTTGAACACTTGGTAC
>JALYPS010000449.1 GCA_030856285.1 Pseudomonadota bacterium | reverse complement strand
CCATGGCTGTAGCCGGCGTTTCCGCGAACCGACTCGAACTGCTGCAGATCGCTGACGCGGTCGCGCGCGAAAAGAACATCGACAAGGAGATCGTCGTCGAGGCGATCGAGGAGGCGATCCAGAAGGGCGCCAAGTCACGCTACGGCGCCCATCACGACATCCGCGCCAAGATCGACATCAAGTCGGGCGAAATGGCCCTGACCCGTCACGTCACCATCGTGGCCGACGACTGGCAGCCGGAAGACGAACTGGAAGAGTTCAACGACTCGGCCATGGTGCGCCTGACCGACGCCTCCAAGCGCGATCCGGAAGCCTTCGTCGGCAAGGAATATGTCGAGAACCTGCCGCCGTTCGAGTTCGGCCGGGTGCAGACCCAGATGGCCCGTCAGGTCGTTACCGGCAAGGTTCGCGACGCCGAGCGCGCCAACCAGTACGAAGAGTTCAAGGACCGCGTCGGCGAGATCGTCAACGGCACCGTCAAGCGCGTCGAATACGGCAACACCGTCGTCGACCTGGGCCGGGGCGAGGGCATCATGCGCCGCAATGACTCGATCCCGCGCGAGGTGTTCAACATCGGCGACCGGATCCGCACCTACATCTATGACGTCCGCGCCGAGGCCAAGGGCCCGCAGGTCATGCTGTCGCGCTCGCACCCGGGCTTCATGGCCAAGCTGTTCGCCCAGGAAGTGCCCGAGGTCTATGACGGCGTGATCGAGATCCGCGCCGCCGCCCGCGACGCTGGCTCGCGCGCCAAGATGGCCGTGCTGTCGAACGACTCCTCCATCGATCCCGTCGGCGCCTGCGTCGGCATGCGCGGCTCGCGGGTTCAGGCGGTCGTCGCCGAACTGCAGGGCGAGAAGATCGACATCATCCAGTGGAACAACGACGAGCCCACCTTCATCGTCAACGCCCTGGCCCCGGCTGAGGTCTCCAAGGTCGTGCTCGACGAAGAGGCCGACCGCGTCGAAGTCGTGGTGCCGGACGAGCAGCTGTCGCTGGCCATCGGCCGCCGCGGCCAGAACGTTCGTCTCGCCAGCCAGCTGACCGGCTGGCAGATCGACATCATCACCGAAAGCCAGGACTCCGAGCGCCGCCAGCGCGAGTTCTCGGAGCGCACCACCCTGTTCCAGGAAGCCCTGGACGTGGACGAGGTCATCGCCCAGCTGCTGGTCACCGAAGGCTTCGCCACGGTGGAAGATCTGGCCTTCGTGGAAACCTACGAAATCTCCGACATCGAGGGCTTCGACGAGGACACCGCCGAGGAACTGCAGGCCCGCGCCCGCGACTTCCTCGACCGCCAGGCCGCTATCCTCGATGCGAAACGCGTCGAACTGGGCGTGCTGGACGAGGTGATGGCCGTTCCCGGCGTCACCGGCGCCATCGCTGTCGCCCTGGGCGAAGGCGGCGTGAAGACCGTCGAGGACCTGGCCGATCTGGCCACCGACGAAATCCGCGGCGGCTATGAGGTCAAGAACGGCGAACGGACCAAGGTCCCGGGCGTTCTGGAAAGCTTCAACCTGGCCCAGGAAGAGGCCGAAATGCTGATCCTGCAGGCCCGGGTCGCCGCCGGCTGGATCGACGCCTCGGAACTGCCGCAGCCGCCGGAGCCGGAATACGAGGAAGAACTGGCCGAGGGCGAATATGACGCCGACGCCGTCTTCGCCGCCGCGCCGGAAGGCGATGAGGGTGAAATAGTGGACGCCGACGATGCCGAGGTCCTCGACGAGGATCCCGACCAAACCCCTTCCGCGTGATGGGAGACCGAACCTTCCATGAGTCTGCGCGAAGCGACGATCGATAGAGAGCGACGCGACCTGGTCACCCACCAGGTCATGGACGAATCTCGCCTGATCCGCTTCGTCGCCGCTCCGGACGGTTCGGTGGCGCCCGACCTGGCGCGCAAGCTGCCGGGGCGCGGGCTGTGGGTCGCGGCGGACCGCGCCTCCATCGAGGCGGCGGTGAAGAAGAACCTGTTCTCGCGCGCGGCCAAGGCGCCGATGAAGCCCGCCGCCGACCTGGCGGACACGGTCGAAAGCCTGCTGTTCCGACGCTGTCTGGACCAGCTGGGGCTTGCCCGGCGCGAGGGTGTGCTTATCTCCGGCTTCGAAAAATCCCTGGCCAATGTGCGGTCGGGCAAGGCCGCCTGGATCATCGAGGCGGCGGACGGGTCCGCCGACGGCCGCGGCATGCTTCTTTCGCTGGCCCAGCACATCACGCCGCGCCCGAAAGTCTGCGGCGTCTTCACCGCGGACGATTTGAGTTTGGCCCTTGGGCTGGAAAATGCGATACACGCCGTCCTGCTTAAGGGCGGGCGGGCCGATCGCTGGACCATTGAGGTCGAACGACTGGCGGGATTTCGACCGCTTCTGCCCCCGGAGTGGGGCGGTGAGCCGGCTGAGGCCCCGAATAAGGTTTTGGACGGGCGGGGTTCTGCTCCCTGATTTGGGGGCAGGGCGACGCGCGGCTTTTTGTGTTTGAACGAGACGACGGCGGATCACCTGCTGTCACGAGTAAAGCGACCGGATGACTGACGAGAACGACAAGACCAACGACGGCGCACCGCAGGCTCCGACCGGAACCCCTTCCACGACGGGTCCGCGCGCGCCGCTGAGCCTGAAGCCGCGCCAGGCGGGA
>JALYPS010000447.1 GCA_030856285.1 Pseudomonadota bacterium | reverse complement strand
GGCCGAGGGCGAGGAAGGGTTCGAGACCGCCGATGTGCCGCCCGGCGGACGGCTGGCGAAGCTGACGTTCCGGGGCGGTTCGACCTATGAGCCCGAACTGAGCCGCGTCGCGCGATCGGTGGGCGTGGACTATTCGATCCTGTCGGGCCGGATCAGCCGCATCCGCGGCGAGCCCTATGGCCAACTGGTTGTGGCCTTCACCGGCGGCGACGCCGAGGCGGCCGTGGCCCAGCTGAAGGCGCGCGGCGTGATGGTGGAGGCGGTTTGATGGACGGCTTCTTCGCCAATGTCGACTGGCCGGAGATCGCGAGGGCGTCGCGGGACACCCTGCTGATGCTCGGCGGGTCAATGGCGCTGACGGTTGTGTTCGGCATTCCGCTGGGGGTGCTGCTCTATCTGTCGGGCAAAGGGCGACTGGCGGCCAATCCGGTCGTCAATGCGGTGCTGTCGCTGATCGTCAACATCCTGCGGTCGGTGCCCTTCATCATCCTGTTGATCGTCATGCTGCCGGTGACGGTGCTGCTGGTCGGGACGTCGCTGGGGGTGGCGGGAGCCATTCCGCCGCTGGTCGTGGGGGCCGCGCCCTTTTACGCCCGGCTGGTCGAGACGGCGCTTCGCGAGGTCGACAAGGGGGTGGTCGAGGCGACCCAGGCCATGGGCGGCTCGACCTTCCAGATCGTCACCCGCGCACTGCTGCCCGAAGCTATGCCCGGCATCCTCGCCGGCGCGACGGTCACCGCCATCGCCCTGGTCTCCTATACCGCCATGGCCGGCGTCGTAGGCGCGGGCGGGCTGGGCGACCTGGCCATCCGGTTTGGCTATCAGCGCTTCCAGACCGATGTCATGGTCGTGACCGTCGTGCTCCTGCTCCTGCTGGTGCAGGTTCTCCAGATGCTCGGCGACCGGCTGGTCACCGCCGTTTCCCACCGCTGATTGCTTCCCCGAAAGGCCCGCCATGAACCGCCGCTCGCTCCTGACCCTCGCCGCCGCCACGACGGCGCTCGCCGCCTGCGGGCAGGGGGCGGACAAGACCGCAGGAACCACGGGGCCGCTGATGGTCGGGGCGACCGCCGTGCCGCACGCCGAGATACTGGAACACATCAAGCCGCTGCTGGCAGCCAAAGGAATCCAGATCGAAATCAAAGTATTCAACGACTATGTTCAGCCGAACACCCAGCTGGCCGAGGGCCGGCTGGATGTGAACTATTTCCAGACCAAGCCCTATCTGGACGAATTCAACGCCTCGCGCGGCTCGGACCTGATCACGGTGGCGGGCGTGCATGTCGAGCCGCTGGGCGCCTATTCGCGCCGCTTCCGTTCGCTGGCCGAACTGCCGGACGGGGCGCAGGTGGCGGTGCCCAATGACGCCTCCTCGATCGGCCGGTCGCTGATCCTGTTGCAGAAGGCCGGGCTGGTGCGGCTGAGAGACCCTGTCAATCCGCTGCAGACGCTGCGCGACATCGTCGAAAATCCGAAGAACCTGCGCTTCCGCGAGCTGGAATCGGCGACCCTGCCGAGGGTGCTGGACCAGGTCGACATGGCGGTGATCAACACCAACTATGCGCTGGACGCTGGGCTGAAGCCGCGCACCGACGCCCTGACGCTGGAGGGCGCCGACAGCCCCTATGTGAACTATCTGGTGGCGCGGCCGGACAACCGGACCGACCCCCGCATTGTTGCTCTCGCGGCCATGCTGCGCAGTCAGGCTGTCAAGGACTTCATCGCGCAGAAATACGATGGGGCGGTGATTCCGGCGGCTTGACGCATGGCCTATGATCCTGACTTCGGCGAATGGGTGCGGGAGCATTTCGCCGCTTTGGGCCCGCTTGAGATAAGGCGGATGTTCGGCGGGGCCGCCGTCTATGCGAACGGTCTGATCTTCGCCCTGCTGGACGACGGCGTCATCTGGCTGAAGGCGGACGGAGGCAATGCGCCGCTGCTCGCGGACGCGGGGGCGCGGCAGTTCACCTACCCGACGAAGGACGGGGCGATGATGGCGATGGCCTATTGGTCGCTGCCGGAGAGCGCGCTGGACGATCCCGACGAGGCCGTCGATTGGGCCCGGCGTTCGATCGACGCCGCTCTGAGAAAGGCGGCGGCGAAGAAGCCGCGAAAACCCAAACCTAAGCCTTAGCCGTCGCCAGTTTCGCCGCCCGTGCTACTTCGTCCGGGGCCAGCACCCGGACCGCCGGCGTGACGGGCTGACCGGTCGCTTCGGCCACCAGTTCGGCGGTCTTGCCTTCGACGGCGGCTTCAAGCCGGGCCAGAAACTCCTCCTTGCCCAGCCCCGTGGGAATGGGGTCGAGGAACTCGAGCGTCGCCGTCCCCGGGTTCTTGCGGAACGCCTCCTGCGGCCAGAACAGGCCGAGGTTGGTGGCCAGGGGCACGACCGGCATGTCGAAGTCGCGGTACATGTGCCAGACGCCGGACCGGTAGCGGAATTTCTCGCCCACCCTGGCCAGATTGCCCTCGGGATAGATCAGGATCTTGCGGCCGGCGGCATGGGCGTCAGCGGACCGGTGCTTCAGCGCCTCGCGCGCTTCACGACCGCCGCAGTTGTTGACCACGATGGCGCCCAGTTTGCGAAGCACTGTGCCGAGCAGCGGAAACTTCTCCAGATGGTCGCCGGTGACGAAGGCCAGGTCCTCGAACTGGTCGTAGGTCGCAAAGCCGTCGCCCCAGCTCTGATGCTTCGAAGCGATGATGAAGGCGCCCTTCGGCAGTCGTTCGCGGCCACGCACCTGCAGGCTGATGCCGGCCAGCAGACGCATGGCCTGAACCATCCGCTTCACATAGCGGCGGATGATCCAGCTGGTCGCGACCCGACCCGGAGCCAGGGCCGCGAATGCCGCTGCGAGGGTGTAGAAGATCGACAGGAGCCAATAGGCGGCGTTGAAGGCGAAGCTGCGCATCAGTCCACTATGACGTGAAACGACCGGGGCGGAAGGCGTCAGGCGGCCTGGTCCAGACGTTCGGCGCTGGTGATGCAATTCCGGCCGGCATGTTTGGAGGCATAGAGGGCCGCGTCGGCGCGATCCAGCAGGGCGGAGGCGGTCTCGCCCGGCCGGCGCTGTGCAAATCCGGCGGACAGGGTCACCGCTCCCAGCTCGTCATCCGTAGAGCGGCGACGCAGCGAGCGGGAGCCGATTTCGGTTCGGATGGATTCCAGCGCGGTCTCCACCTGGGCCAGACTTTCCTTGGGGAAGATAATAGCGAACTCTTCGCCGCCGTAACGGGCGGCGATACGGGGCGACCTTGCCACGCGACCCATGACGCTGGCGACATAACGGAGCACCTGATCGCCCGTCTGGTGCCCCCAGGTGTCGTTGAACCGTTTGAAATGGTCGATATCGAGCACGGCCAGGGCCAGGGATCCGCCCCCGGTTTCGGCCTGGGCGCAGGCGGTTTCCAGATGCTCGTCGAATGCCTTGCGATTGGCCAGATTGGTCAGGGCGTCGGTCATGGCGTCGCGGCGCACCTGTTCAAGGTGTTCGCGCAGACGGGCGACCTCGCGGGTCGAGGCGTCGAGCCGTTTCTCCAGCGTCTCATTCTCGCGCTGGACCTTGCGGGTTGCGGCGGTCAGGCCGGAGACGATGGTCTGCAGGCCCGCCGGATCGTCGGCGGTCTCAATGCTGGTCGCGGCCTTGTCCAGGGTCTGGCCGTAGGCGGTCTGGGACTTGTGGGCCTTGGCGATGGCCTCGGACACGCTAGACAGTTCGCGATCCAGCACGCGGCCGGCGTCGCGAATCTCTTCGGTCAGACGTCCGCGGGGCAGGTATTCGGCGGCCAGCATGTCGGCCGTCGCCTCGGTAAACGGCTCCGACGCCGCCAGGATACGCCTGATCTCACGGCCGAGCGGTCCTTCCGGATCGCCGAGGTAGTGGACCCAGATCTCGAAATTGAGCGGGGTCGGCCAGACGCCCGCCTCTTCCATCGCCTCGATGACCCGGCGCGCGAGACCGTAGGCTTCAGGTCCCCGAAGAGTGGTTTCCAGCTGAGCCGACATGCGAATTCCCCGACGGCCCGCCCGGAGCGACCGCTTTCGCCCGCAAGGCTATGCCCGGTTCCGTAACGACGGGTTAAATCCGGCTGGTTGACCGCCGATTTTTGAGGCGGGTCAGCCCTTGATCGAGACGGGACGGCGGAGGAAGGCGGGGACATCGCCTTCGCCGAACGGACGGCCGTTCGAGCGTTGCGGCTCCGGGCTCGCATTGTCGCCCCGGCGGTCCGAATGTCGCAGATGGGTCTCCTGCACGGGCCGGTCCTGGGGCGTGGTCGCGGGTGTCGGGGCCTCAGGCGCCGGGGCCGCAGCGGCGATGGGCCTGGCGAAGGGTGCTTCGGCGACCTCAACGGCCTCTGTCGCTGCGGGCCTGGCGCCGCGGCGACTGCGGGTGCGGCGGGCTTTGGGAGCGTCGGTCGCCGGGATATCGGTCACGGGCGCTTCGGCAACGGCTTCCGATTGCGCCGGTTCGGCGGTCGGGACGGGGGCGACGACCTCGGACGGTTCAACGGCCGCGTCCTGCGGCGTTTCGCGGGG
>JALYPS010000231.1 GCA_030856285.1 Pseudomonadota bacterium | reverse complement strand
GGCCCTATACGCCGGAGGACGTCCTGCGCCTGCGCGGCTCGATCCCGATTACCCACACCCTGGCCGAACGTGGCGCAAACCGGCTGTGGGAGCTGCTGCACGACGAGCCGTTCGTGAACGCGCTGGGGGCCGTGACCGGCAATCAGGCGATGCAGATGGTCCGGGCCGGGCTGAAGGCCATCTACCTATCGGGCTGGCAGGTCGCCGCAGACGCCAACACCGCCGGGGCCATGTACCCCGACCAGTCGCTGTATCCCGCCAATGCCGCGCCCGAGCTGTGCCGCCGCATCAACCGCACCCTGCAGCGTGCCGACCAGATCGAGCACGCCGAGGGCGGCGCCAAACGCGACTGGTTCGCCCCCATCGTCGCCGATGCCGAGGCCGGCTTCGGCGGTCCGCTGAACAGCTTCGAGATCATGAAGGCCTTCATCGAGGCGGGCGCCGCGGGCGTCCATTTTGAGGACCAGCTGGCTTCGGAGAAGAAGTGCGGCCACCTCGGCGGCAAGGTGCTGATCCCGACCCAGGCGCATGAGCGCAACCTGATCGCCGCCCGTCTGGCCGCCGACGTCATGGGGGCCCCGACCCTGATCGTGGCCCGCACCGACGCGGAATCGGCCCAGCTGATCACATCGGACGTGGACGAGCGCGACCAGCCGTTCATTGACCGCGAAAGCCGTACCCCTGAAGGCTTCTTCCGTCTGAAACCCGGTACCGGACTGGACCACTGCATCGCGCGCGGCCTGTCCTACGCCAAGCACGCTGATGTCCTGTGGTGGGAGACCTCGCACCCGGATCTGGACGACGCCCGCCGCTTCGCCGAGGCCGTGCACCGGGAGCATCCCGGCAAGTTGCTGGCCTACAACTGCTCGCCCAGCTTCAACTGGAAGGCCAAACTGGACGACGCCACCATCGCCAAATTCCAGCGCGAGCTGGGGGCCATGGGCTACAAATTCCAGTTCGTGACCCTGGCCGGCTTCCACAGCCTGAACAACGCCATGTTCGAACTGGCGGACGGCTACCGCGACCGAGGTATGGCGGCCTATTCCGAGCTGCAGCAGCGCGAGTTCGCCAATGAGGCCGCCGGCTACACCGCCACCCGCCACCAGCGCGAGGTCGGCACCGGCTATTTCGACCAGGTCGCCACGGTCATCTCGAACGGCCAGTCGTCGACCACCGCCCTGAAGGATTCCACCGAGACCGCCCAGTTCGTGGCGGCCGAGTAAGGAGAGAGACCATGCAGCCCCTGAACAATCCCACCGCCATCATCGATTTCTGCCTCGCGCCGCTGAATCTGACAGACGGAACCGAGGCCGAACGCGAGGTGCGCCGCCGGCTGGAGCACGTCATCAAGACCTTCCGCGCCAAGGCGGCGCAACCGGTTAGCGTCGACTTCTCGCGGATGCCTTCGCAGGTCATCAACGAGGCCGCGCACGGCTACGAATAGGTCAGGCGGCAAGCGAGACGGTGACCCCGTGGGGCAATGTCGTGACCAGCTGTAGCAGATGAGCGGCGTCGAACGGCTTGGCCAGGTGACGGTCCGCGCCGGCGGCCTCGGCTGACGCGATATGCTCGGCCAAGGCGTTGGCGGTAAGCATGACGATGGGCGTGTGCGCGAGGCCCATGACAGCCTCGTTCAGGCGGATTTCGCGGGTCGCGGTCAAGCCGTCCATGACCGGCATCTGCATGTCCATCAGCACGATGTCGAAATCGCCGTCGCGGCACGCCTGAACCGCCTGGGCGCCGTTCTCGACCGAGGTCAGTTCGACGTTCGCCTGCCTCAGGATCATTTCGACGACTTTTCTGTTCACGGGATGGTCGTCGGCCAGCAGCACGCGGATCACGGTCGATTCCCCGTCTGCCTGTTCGGCGCCGATATCGGGCGCCAGTACCGGCGCTTCGGCAGGGTGGAACGGGATGGTGAGGATGAAGGCCGACCCGCCACCCGGCTCGCTTTCGCAATCCAGTTCGCCGCCCATCAGCTCGGCCAGCTGGCGCGAGATTGCGAGGCCCAGACCCGAGCCTCCGAACTTTCGTGTGATGGCGCCGTCGGCCTGCTCGAAACGGCTGAACAGCCGATCCCGGGTCTCGCTATCAAAGCCAATGCCGGTGTCCTCGACCGAGATTCGCAGGCTGGGAGCGCCGCCGCGTTGCGGGCCAGGAGCCGCGCTGAGCGTTACGAAGCCCTCTGACGTGAATTTGACGGCGTTGGAGACAAGGTTGGTCAGGATCTGTTTGATCCGGACGAGGTCGCCCCGAATCCAGCCCGTCGCCTCGGGCGCGATCTCAACGAAGAATTGCAGACCCTTGGCACGTGCGGATGCTTCATAGAGCTGCGCCGCCTCGCGCAGGGCCAGACCGAGGTCCAGCGGTTCGTCGGCCACCTCCAGCCGGCCTGATTCAACCCGCGCCAGGTCGAGGATGTCGCTGAGCAGGACCTGGAGCGTGTGACCGGACGAGTGGATCAGGTTCAGCATGTCTCGTTGTTCGGCCGTCAATCCGGTTTGGGCAAGCGCCTGAGCCACGCCCATCACCCCGTTCAGGGGCGTGCGGATCTCGTGGCTCATATTGGCCAGAAACTGACTTTTGGCGCGATTGGCATTTTCGGCGGCGTCGCGGGCCTCGGCGAGGGACTGTGCATCGCGCTTCAGATCGGTGATGTCGGTCACGATCGTGACGATCCCGCCGGCGATGGTGCGCCGGTCCTGGACCCGCAGCCAGCGATTGTCGGCGATGCGTTGCTCCAGAGTGTTGGAGAGCTGGTGGCGGGCGGCGATCCGTTCGAGGATCCAGTCTTCCTCGCGACCGACGGCCTCGACGTAGAGCTTCTGGTCGATACCGTGCTGCAGTATTTGCCGAAAGGTCGCGCCCTTCGTCAGGCTGCCGGCCAGCTCGGAGTTCACCTCGATGTACCGGGTGTTCCACAGCATAAGCCGGTCGTCGGCGTCATAAAAGGCCAGGCCGTCCGGCATGCCTTCGATGGCCTCGCGCAGCTGCGACAGCGCTCCGGACCGGGAGGCCCAGCCCATCCAGGCGACCGCGCCGGCGACACAGACAATACCGGCCACCATGCCGGCGATGACCATGGTCATGACAGTCCCCGAAACGCTCGTTCCGCTTGCCGCGAGAGCCTGCGGCGTCAAGGTCATGGCGCTCATGGACGTGAAGTGCAGCACCACGACCGCAACGGCGCCCAATATGGAGGTGGCGATCAGCCGCTTCAGGTCAGGGCCGTAGACAAAGGCCCCCGCAAGACCAGCGATGGTCATTCCGCCGACGACGGCCACGGCGACCAGGTCTGGTCTCCAGCTGATCGCGCCCGACATCTCGAGGGCCGCGATGCCGACGAAATGCATGGCGGAGACGCCGGCCATGGCCAGGGCTCCGCCTAGGGCGCGGTTCACCCGTCCCGGCAGGGTCAAGCCGACGCCGGCCGCGATTGCGAAGCTGACCAGAACTGTGGCGAGGGACCCGATGGTCAGCCAGACGCCGTAACGGATCTCGCCGCCGGGCTGATAGCCCTGCAT
>JALYPS010000082.1 GCA_030856285.1 Pseudomonadota bacterium | reverse complement strand
TCGATCTCATAGCTGACGTCGAGACCGGCGTCGTAGGTCTCCACCTCGTCCTGCGGACCGCCGGGAGCCCCGCCGCCCGGCGGGATCGAGCCGGCCGACTGGCGGCTGTAGGTGGCCGAGCCCGCGGCGCTGAGCCGGGGCAGGCGGGTGCCGCGGGTCTCGTTCAGGGTAGCGCGGACGGCCCGCAGATTGGCGGTCGCGGCCTCGAGCTGGTTGTTCTCGGCCAGCGCCTGGCGGACCAGGCCGTCCAGCGTCGGATCGTCATAGAGCCGCCACCAGTCGTCGCGCGCGGCGTCGGCGGTCACGGCGGGAGTGGCGACGCCAACGAAGGCGCCCGACGCCGAGGGGGGGAAGGGGGCGTCGGGCGCCTTCGGCCCGACCGCGCACGACGCCAGTACCGAAGCGGCGAAGGCAGTTGCGGTCAGGAACCGGAGAGAGGGTCGGGTCGTCATCAGGCGTCTCCCGGCAGGGGCGTGGCCGGAGCCGGCTCGACCTCATGGGTTGGAGCGGCGGCCTTGTCCGGACGGCGCACCTTCGAGGCCAGCCAGCGGCTGACGACATAGAAGACCGGGGTGAAGACCAGGCCGAAGAGGGTGACGCCCAGCATGCCTGAGAAGACGGCGGTGCCCAGCGACTGGCGCATCTCGGCCCCGGGTCCGGTCGCCAGCATCAGCGGCACGACGCCGAAGATGAAGGCGAAGGAGGTCATGAGGATGGGCCGCAGGCGGGTGCGCGCCGCCTGAACGGCCGCGTCCCAGCGGTTCATGCCGTCATCCTCGGCCTGTTTGGCGAACTCGACTATCAGGATGGCGTTCTTGGCGGCCAGCGCGATCAGAACCACCAGTCCGATCTGGACCAGGATGTTGTTGTCGAGACCGCGGATGCCGATCCCCAGCATCGCCGCCAGCACGCACATCGGCACGATCAGCACCACCGCCAGCGGCAGGGTGAAGGCCTCGTACTGAGCCGCGAGCACCAGGAAGACGAAGACCACGGCCATGAGGAAGACCAGTGTGGTCCCGCCCGAGGACGCTCGTTCCTGCAGCGCCAGTCCCGTCCATTCGTAGGAGAAACCTGGCGGCAGGGCCCCGGCGGCCAGGTTTTCCATGGTGTCGAGCGCCTGTCCGGACGACACGCCCGGCGCGGCCTGTCCCTGAAGCTCGGAGGCGGGGAACAGGTTGTATCGCACCACCCGGGCGGGGCCGGAATCGTCCCTCAGCGTCGCCACCGCCCCGATCGGCACCATGGCGCCGGAGGCCGAACGGGTCTGCAGATTGGCGATGTCGGCGACGTCGTCGCGATAGGCCGGCTCGGCCTGGGCCGTGACCCTGAAGGTGCGGCCGAGGAAGTTGAAGTCGTTGATGTAGGACGAGCCCAGATAGATGCCGAGCGTATCGAACACGTCGGCGGGCTGGACCCCCATCATCAGGGCCTTGTCGCGATCGATGTCGGCCGAGATGCGGGGCGAACCGGTGTTGTAGGTCGAGAACACCTGCTGGACCCGGGTCGGATCCTGGGCGGCGGCGCCCATCATGGCGAAGGTCGCGCCTTCCAGTCCGCGATAGCCGGCGCCGCCGCGGTCCTGGACCATCATCTGGAAGCCGTTGCCATTGCCCAGCCCCTGAACCGCGGGCGGGGCGATGACGAAGATGTTGGCGTCCTCGATGCCGAAGGTCGCGCCGGTGATGGCTCCGGCCAGGGCGACCGCCGACTGCTCGGCGTTGCGATGGTCGAACTCGTCCAGACGCACGAAGATGGTCGCCGCATTGGAGCCGAACGAGAAGCTGGTGCCGTCCAGGCCCGCGAAGGCCACCGTGCCGTCCACGCCCTCGGTCTTCTCGATGATGTTCCGGGCCTGGCTCATCACCGCCTCGGTCCGTTCCAGCGACGAGCCGGGGGGCAGCTGGATGACGCCGATCAGATAGCCCTGGTCCTGTTCCGGGATGAAGCCGGTCGGCGTGTCCACGACCCGCCAGGCCGTCAGGGCCAGCAGGCCGATATAGATGGCCAGCACCACGCCCACGGTCCGCACCAGACGCGCGGTCAGGCGGCCGTATTTGTCCGACAGCCAGTCGAAGCCCTCGTTGAACCGCCGGCCGGCCCAGCCGCCGTAGTAGCAGGCGCCGCCCAGCAGGCCGGGCTTGCGCACCGGCTCCTGATTCAGGTCGTGCGGTTTCAGCAATACCGCCGCCATCGCCGGCGACAGGGTCAGGGAGACCAGCAGCGAGATCACCGAGGCCGAGGCGATGGTCACGGCGAACTGCTGGTAGAAGATGCCGGGGATGCCGGGCACGAAGGCCGTCGGCACGAACACCGCCACCAGCACCAGGCCGATGGCGATCAGGGCGCCGGAGACCTCCTTCATCGATCGGTAGGCGGCCTCCCGCGGCGTCAATCCCATGCGGATGTAGCGCTCGACGTTCTCGACCACGACGATGGCGTCATCGACGACGATGCCGATGGCCAGCACCAGGCCGAACAGCGAGAGCGAGTTGATCGAATAGCCGAGGGTCAGCAGCACCGCGAAGGTGCCGACCAGCGAAACCGGAATGGCCACGATCGGGATGATGGCGGCGCGCCAGGTCTGCAGGAAAACGATGACCACCAGCACCACCAGGATCATCGCCTCGAACACGGTGTGCTGCACGGCCTCGACGGATTCAGCGACGAATTCGGTGGGGTTGTAAGGGACCGAGATCGCCATGCCCTGGGGCAGTTCGGCGCGCACAGCCGCGATCTCGGCCTGGACGAGTTCGGCGGTTTCCAACGCATTGGCGCCGGGCTGCTGCTGGATCGCCAGGGCAACGCCGGGCTGGCCGTCGAAATAGCCGCGGATGCCGTAGTCCTGCGACCCCAGCTCGACCCGCGCCACGTCGCGCACGCGCGTCGTTCGACCCTCGGCGTCCGTCTTGATGACGATGTCGCCGAACTGCTCGGGATCGCTGAGGCGCGACTGCACCTGCACCGGCAGCTGGAAGGCCGCGGCGTTGGTGGGGAAGGGGGGCTGGCCGATGGCGCCGGCGGCGGCCGAACTGTTCTGTGCACGGAGAGCGCCGACGATTTCCTGGGCCGTCAGGTTGCGCGCGGCGGCCTTGCCCGGGTCGATCCAGACCCGCATCGCATAGTTGCCGCCGCCGAACACCTGGACCGCGCCGACGCCGTCGAGGCGCAGCATCCGGTCCCGGATGACGGAGTTGGCGTAGTTGCCGATATAGTCGTTGGCGAGGCTCCGGTCGGGCGAGGTCAGGCCGATGATCAGCAGGAAGTCCTGCTGCTGCTTGTTCACCGTCACGCCGATCTGGCGGACCTGTGCGGGCAGGCGCGGCTCGGCCAGGGCGACGCGGTTCTGGACCAGCACCTGGGCGGCGTCCAGATCGGTGCCGGGCTCGAAGGTGACGGTGATCGTCGCCACCCCGTCCGAGGTCGAGGACGATGAGATGTAGAGCATGCGCTCGACGCCGTTCACCTCCTGCTCGATCGGCGCCGCCACGGTCTCTGCCATGGTTTCGGCCGAAGCGCCCGGATAGACGGCGGTGACCGCGATCGTCGGCGGGGCGATCTCCGGATACTGCGACAGAGGCAGCAGCGGATAGGCGAACACGCCCAGAAGGGTGATGAACACCGAGATCACGGCCGCGAAGATCGGCCGGTCGATGAAGAAGCGCGAGATGTTCATGGGCTCAGTCGCCCGAGGACAGGCTGTTGGCGAAGGTGGCGCTGGAGGCGGGCGCGGACTGGGTCACGGGAATTTGGGCCTCGCGGGCCACCGGGCGGATCTGGCCGTTGCGGGGCTGGACCTTCATGCCCGGCTGCTGAATGCGCTGAACCCCGGCGATGATGACCCGGTCGGTGCGTTGCAGGCCCGAGCGGATGACGCGCAAGCCATCGACCACCGGACCGAGCTGGACCGGTCGCGGCGAGACCGAGCCGTCGGCGGCCACGACATAGACGATGCGCCGGGCCTGATCGGTCGCCACAGCCGCGTCGGGCACCAGCATGGCTTCGTAGGTTCCGGCCCCGGCGAGGCGCGCCTGACCGAACATTCCGGGTTTCAGGAAACCGTCCGGGTTCGGAATCACCGCCCTTAGCCGGATCACGCCCGAAGCGGTGTCCACGGCATTGTCGGTGAAATCGAGCGTGCCCGCCCGGGTGAAACCCGCCTCGTCCTGCAACCGGACCTGAATCGGTGCGGCGCCCCGGCGAACCTGCCGCTGATATTTCAGCAGCACGGCTTCCGAGCCGTCGAAGACGAAATGGATCGGCGCGCTGGAAACCACGGTGGTCAGCACATCCGCCGCTGACGACCCGCCGGCGACGAGGTTGCCCGCATCGACGCGGCGATCCGAGACCCGGCCCGAGATGGGGGCTGTGACCCGGGTGAATTCGAGATCCAGCTGGCGGGCCCGGACATTGGCGTTGGCGGAGGCGATGGCCGCCTGGGCGGTCTGCAGGGCGCCGCGACGGGTGTCGACCTCGGCCTGGGAAACGGCCTGCGACGTCAGCAGGGTTTCGGATCGCGTCAGCTCGCTCTCGGCGAGGGACAGCTGGGCCTGGGCTTGGGCCAGCTGGGCGCGGGCGGAGGCCAGGGCCGCCTGGGCCGGGCGCGGATCGAGCGAGAACAGCAGCTGTCCGCGCCGCACATAGTCGCCGTCGCGGAAGTGGACGCCCGAGACATAGCCGCCGACACGCGCGCGCACCTCGACCGACTGGGTCGCCTCGAAGCGACCGGTGAACTCGTCCCAGTCCTGCACCGCCTGGACCAACGGAACGGAGACCGTGACCGAGGGCGCTGGCGGAGCCTGGGCCTCGCTCGGCCCAGAGCAGCCATAGAGCGCGGCCGTCATCAGAACGGACGCCGCCACGATTTTCGCGGTGCGCATGAGTGTTCAATCCCTGTCATGTCGACCGCGGCGAACGGGGAGGAAGCCGGTAGTCAACGCCCGGTGACTTAATGGTGATTGCGCTTTCGCTTGTCAACGGGTGATGACAAAGCCATATGACTATTGGGGCTTTGCGGAGATCACGAATTGTTTTGCCACGTCGCGCCCCGTCCCCGGAACGCCGAGGCGACCCGCGCCGCCATCCTGAACGCGGCCCGCAAACGGTTTGCGCGCTACAGTTATGAAGACGTTGGCATGCGCGATATCGCAGGCGATGTCGGCGTGGATGCGGCCCTGGTGTCCCGCTACTACGGCTCTAAGGAAGACCTGTTCGTCACGGTTCTGGACCATTGCGGCGACGGCGACGATCTGATGGACGGCGACCGCGCCACCTTTGGCGACCGCGTGGCGCGCGAGGTGATTTTCGACACCGTCGACGACGGCAAGCTCGAGCATACGCTGGTTCTGTTGCGCTCAATCGGGTCCAGCAAGGCCATCGAGCTGGTTCGCCGCACCAGTCACGAATGCTTCTTCGGCCCGTTTGAAACGTGGATCGGCGGCGACGACGCGGCGGTTCGTGCACGTCTGGCGGCATCCTTCATCATGGGAATGTCGGTCAGCCGCGAGATAACCGGCGGTCATCAGCTGACGGAGGACGAGTGCGGGCGAATGCATGCTCGCATGGCCTCGATCCTTCAAAGCATTATCGACGGCTGACACCGGTAGCGGCGTCTCCTGCGCTCAGTCGCGCGGCTGGAATTTCCGGATCACCCCCGAGTACGTCATCAGCACCCGCTCGCCCGCATGGATCTGGCCCCGGACGAAGATCAGGCTCTTGCCTGCGCGGATCACCTCGCCCGTGGCCTCGACGAGTTCGCCCTCATAGGCGCCGTCGATGAAGGTGGAATCCAGCGACACGGTCACCCCCGATGCCCCCTCCATCTCCTGATAGGCGGTCTGGAACAGGGCGATGTCGGCGAAGGTCATCAGGCAGCCGCCGTGCATCCGGTGGCCGGCGTTCATATGCTTGGACTCGGCGCGGAAGGCGCAGCGCATGCCCCCGTCGGGGTCCGGCTTGAAGTAGAACGGCCCCACCACCTGATCGAAGGTGCCGTGCAGGTCGTACATCTGCCAGCCGGCGAACTCGCCTTCGGTGACGGTGACTTTCTCGACCATGCGACCCTTGCCTTCTTATTGCTCTCGCAATGCAGCATATAGGCGCAATGAGCGACCCCATCGAATCCGCCATCTTTGAAAAACTGGCGAAGGCCGACCCCAAGGGCGTCGGCGGCAAGAGCATCGAACCGGCCGATGTGGCCAAGGAACTGCAGCCCGAACAATGGCAGCGGATGCTGCCCAAGGTGCGGCACTGCGCCCTTGCTCTCATGCGTCAAGGCAAGCTGACCATCACCAAGAAGGGCAAGGCGATCGATCCGAACGCCTTCAAGGGGGTCATCCGCCTGCGTTTGCCGACCGAAGCCGAGACCGCGGCGGCCCTCGCCGCCCTCCCGCCCGTCGTCGAGGACGATGACGATTTCACCTGATCAGGCTTGCATGGCATCCTGACGCCATGATGCGTTCGCTGGCGGTCCTGTTCGCGGTCTTCACGCTGGCGGCCTGCGCGACGCCCGCCATCCAGCCTCCACAGACGCCGCCGCCGGGGTTCGCCGGACCAGCCCTCGAGGCGCGAACCCTGCTGATGGAGGACGGCGCCCGTCTGCCATTGGCGCGCTGGACGCCGGAGGGCGGCGAGCCCTGGGCTGTCATCATCGCTCTGCACGGCATGAACGATTCCCGTGCGTCCTTCCGACTGGCCGGCCCCTGGTGGGCCGAGCGGGGCATAGAGACCTGGGCTGTCGACCAGCGCGGTTTCGGCGAGGCGCCGGGCCGCGGCGTCTGGGCCGGGCAGGCGCGGATGACCGGGGATTTGCGCACCGCCGTCGCCCTAGCCCGCGCCCGTCATCCTCGCGCCGTCATCGCGGTTGCAGGCGAGAGCATGGGCGGGGCGGTCGCGATCGCCGCCTTCAGCTCGACCCGGCCCCCCGACGCAGACAGGGTCGTCCTCCTGGCGCCCGCTGTCTGGGGCTGGTCGGCGCAGGGCCCGGTCAATTCCGCCGGCCTGTGGATCGCCGCCCGCGCCATGGGAGACCGCGCCGTCGATGCGCCCGAATGGGCGGTCCGTGGGCTTCCGGCCTCCGACAACCGCATGGAACTGTTCCGCAACTACCGCGACCCGAACAGCCTCATCTCGACCCGGTTCGACGCCCTGTACGGTCTGGTCGATCTGATGGAGACGGCGTCGCTGCGCCTCGGCGAGATTCGCGCCCCGACGCTGCTGTTGTACGGGGCGAACGACAACGTGATCCGGCGGGATCCGATGCGCCGCGCGCTGGAGCGGGCAGAGGATCGGCCCGGCTTCCGCACCGGCTTCTATCCCGACGGCTGGCACATTCTGAACCGCGATCTGCAGGCCGAGGTCATGTACCGCGACGTTGAAGCATGGCTCAGGGACGCCGCGTCGCCGCTGCCGTCAGGGGCAGTCGAGGTGCTGCCCGAACTGGGAGGCGAGGGCAGCTGACGTTGGATTGAGCAAACTACGTTCGCTGCTCAAGCCGCGAAACCGCCATGCTTGCCCTGTTAAGCGTCCCGGCGTATCAGCCGCCCAAATAAAAAATACCCCGGGAGACGCCCAAGTGAGCATGACGCTGTTTGATTCCCCGTCCTTCGCGAACCACGAAGGCGTGCACGCGGTCTTTGATGAAAAGACCGGCCTCCGCGCCATTATCGCTGTTCACTCAACCGCGCGCGGCCCGGCCGTCGGCGGCACCCGGATGTGGAACTACGCCTCCAGCGCCGAAGCTCTTGAAGACGTCCTGCGCCTGTCGCGCGGCATGAGCTACAAGAATGCGGTCGCGGA
>JALYPS010000429.1 GCA_030856285.1 Pseudomonadota bacterium | reverse complement strand
TTCGTGCTGGCGGCGGCGGACTTCCCGGCCCTGATGGCGATCAAGGTGCGGATGCTGGGCGATGTCGTCGGCGCCTATGGCTGGGGTGGGGATACGGTCCGCGAGCGGTTGTTCGTGCTGCACATCTTCCACCTGGCCTTCGCCAGCGCCAAGCGGCGGCCCGAGGCGCTGGCGGAGCTGGAACGCTGGATCGCGGGCGTGGATCAGCCGGAGGCGATCACGGAGTACGACTGGCGGCGGTTCCAGATCGAGTACCGCGACTATATCGACCTGGCCAAACTGGCCCAGCTGATCCCCGTCGTCGGCGCCCCGATCGGGGCCGTGGTCAACTGGCGGCTGGTTGACCGGCTGGGCGAGACGGCGATCATGGCGTGCCGGATGCGGTGGCTGGGCGAGGCGGGGTAGACGCCAGGTCCGCGCCCTGGCCGGTCAGGTACCGGTACACATCTCCCCTTGTTCATCGCCCTCCGTCGGTATCTGACGCCAGCTCACCGGATTTGGGCTGAGGGGGACGAGCCATGCGGCAAGCGGTTCTGGCCATCATCGCCGCGGCGGTACTGGGCTGTGTTTCGGGAACAGCGTCGGCCCAGACAATGCCGCTGAACGAGTTCATCAGGACGGCTGACCGGATTCCGCGCAATGCGACCGCCTTGCTGAGACCGGATTTTCACAGGCTGAAGCGCGAGGCCGAAGCCGGCATGTCGGCCGTCCTGACGGACCAGTACAGGGCCCAGCAGGCGAACCGGCCGAGCCAGACCTGCGTGCCGATCGACAGTTTTAGATTCAATCCGGAGGATATGCTGCGCAGCCTCAAGGCCATCCCCGAGCCCCAGCGGCGGAGAATGACCATCACCGACGGGCTCCGCGTTGTCATGCGTCGCCAGTACCCATGCCCCGGAGGCTGACCGGCTGAGCCCCCTTGAGTTCCCGTTTTGTTCGTGCATAGATCGCCACCCAAATGGAGGGCTTCGACATGATCGGCTATGTGACGCTGGGGACGAACGACCTGGAGCGGGCGGCGGTGTTTTATGACGCCCTTGCCGCCGAGATGGGGACGTCGCGGATGATGGAGTGGCCCGGCGCGATCGCATGGGGCACGCCGGGCGGCGGGGCCGGGATCGGGCTGACCAAGCCGTTCGACGGTCAGGCGGCCAGCATCGGCAACGGGGTGATGGTGGCGCTGGAAGCGGCGTCGCGCGAGCAGATCCACCGGCTGCACGAGATCGCCCTGGCCAATGGCGGGACCTGCGAAGGGCCCCCCGGACCGCGCGGGGACACCTTCTACGCCGCCTATTTCCGCGATCCCGACGGCAACAAGCTGAACGCCTTCATGATGGAGCAGGGCGCGACAGCCTGATCGTCCGGGTGAAGCGGAGTCCGCTTGAGTCCGGAATGTCCGCCAGTTTCCGAGCGGACTCCGGACTCGCCTCCCGGCGCAGCTCGATAAGCTGCCTTGTTGCTGACGACAAGGTTTATCGATTTTCCTTTCTGGCGGGACAGCCCTAGGCTGAACCCAATCGCGCCAGACGCAGGAGGACACCATGGACGGACACGCCGGCGGACCCAGCCCCCTCAATGATCCGAAGAAGGAGCCGGCCGCGCTGCGGTCCCTGCTGGGGCGGACCAACCGCGACTGGTGGCCGAACCAGATGGCCGTCGACATCCTGCACCAGCAGGGCCGGACCGGCGACCCGATGGGCGACGGCTTCAACTACGCCAGGGCCTTCAAATCCCTCGACTATGCGGCCGTCAAACGCGACCTGACCGCCCTGATGACGGACAGCCAGCCGTGGTGGCCGGCGGACTATGGCCACTACGGCCCCTTCTTCATCCGCATGGCCTGGCATTCGGCCGGCACCTATCGCACCGGCGACGGGCGCGGCGGCGCGGGCGCCGGACAGCAGCGGTTCGCCCCGCTGAACAGCTGGCCGGACAACGGCAACCTCGACAAGGCGCGGCGGCTGCTGTGGCCGATCAAGCAGAAATATGGGGCCAGCCTGTCCTGGGCCGATCTGATGATCCTGGCCGGCAATGTCGCCATCGAGAGCATGGGCGGGCCGGTGTTCGGCTTCGGCGGCGGCCGGGCCGACGTCTGGGAGCCCGAGAAGGACGTCTACTGGGGCACCGAGGAGAAATGGGTCGGTGATGAAGCCAATGAGACCCGCATCCAGCCCGACCGGGAGATGGTGCTGGAGAGCCCGCTGGCGGCGGTCCAGATGGGGCTGATCTATGTGAATCCCGAGGGGCCCGGCGGGGTGCCGGACGCCTTGCAGTCGGGGCGCGACATTCGCGAGACCTTCGCCCGCATGGGGATGAATGACGAGGAGACGGTGGCCCTGACGGTCGGCGGCCACACCTTCGGCAAGGCCCACGGCGCGGGCGACGCGTCCAAGGTCGGCGTCTCGCCCGAGGGCGGGGACATCGCCCAGCAGGGGATGGGCTGGATCTCCGGCCACGAGAGCGGGATCGGCGACGACACCATCACCTCGGGCATCGAGGGCGCCTGGACGCCGACGCCGATCCAGTGGGACATGACCTATTTCGACATGCTGCTGGACCACGACTACGAACTGGTCCGCAGCCCCGCCGGGGCGAAGCAGTGGCAGCCGGTCGGCAATCCGGCCGAGACGCTGGCCCCCGCCGCCCATACGCCGGGCAAGCGCGTGCCGACGATGATGACCACCGCCGACATGGCGATGAAATTCGACCCGGAATACCGCAAGGTTATGGAGCGGTTCCGCGGCGACCCGGACTATTTCGGCGACGCCTTCGCCCGCGCCTGGTTCAAGCTGTGCCACCGCGACATGGGGCCGAAGGTTCGCTACCTCGGGCCGGAAGTGCCGCAGGAGGACCTGATCTGGCAGGACCCGATCCCGGCCCGGCAGGGCCCGGCCCTCACCGCCTCTGACATCAGCGCGCTGAAGGAACAGATCGCGGCCTCGACCCTGACGGTCGCCGATTTGGTTACGACGGCGTGGGCGGCGGCGGCGACCTATCGCGGGTCCGACCACCGCGGCGGCGCCAACGGGGGTCGGCTGCGGCTGGAGCCCCAGCGGTCATGGGACGTGAACCAGCCCCGGTCGCTCGCCCATGTGCTGGAGGTCTATGATGCCATCAAGGGCGATTTCGACGGCGAGCGCATCGTCTCGATCGCCGACCTTATCGTGCTGGGCGGCTCGGTGGGCGTCGAGAAGGCGGCCAGGGCCGGCGGCCATGCGGTGGAGGTGGAGTTCACCCCCGGCCGGACGGACGCCTCGGCCGAACAGACCGACGTCGAGGGCTTCGCTGTGCTGGAGCCGAAGGCCGATGGTTTCCGCAACTATCTGGGCGTTCGCTACAACGTCCCGACCGAGGAGCTGCTGGTCGACCGGGCGCAGCTGCTGGGGCTGACGGCGCCGGAGATGACGGTGCTGGTCGGCGGCCTGCGCGTGATGGGCGCCAACCACGGCGGGTCGAAGCACGGCGTGTTCACCGATCGCCCGGGCCAGCTGACCAACGACTTCTTCGTCTATCTGCTGGACATGCGCACGGGCTGGAAACAGGTCGACGACAGCGGCGACGAGACCTTTGTGGGTTCGGACCGGCTGACCGGCGAGAAACTGTGGACGGCGACGCGCACCGATCTGGTGTTCGGCTCCAACTCCCAGCTGCGGGCGCTGTCGGAGGTCTACGCCTCCGCCGACGCGGGCGGGAAATTCGTGCGCGACTTTGTGAACGCCTGGACCAAGGTGATGAACGCCGACCGGTTCGATGTGACCCTCAAGGAGGAGTTCGGTACGGCGGCCGCCTGAAGGTGATCCTTCTCCCCTTGCGGGAGAAGGTGGCTCGCGGAGCGAGACGGATGGGGGGTGAAACACCCATGCATTTAGCAGGGGTCTGCTCCTGCCGGTCTGCATGCGGACTCAGCCCCCTCATCCAGCCCTCCGGGCCACCTTCTCCCTCGAGGGGAGAAGGATAAGTTTGGCTCGATTGATTTTGCCATGACGATAGCGAGCATCTATGTCCCACGGATGCTCCCGACCCTGCGCCAGCTCCAGTATCTCAAGCTTCTGGCTGAACACGCCTCGTTCAGCCGCGCGGCCGAGGCGGCGCATGTCAGCCAGCCGGCCCTGTCGGCCGGGGTGCAGGAGCTGGAGAAGATCCTCGGCGCGCCGGTGGTCGAACGGACGCGCGGCAATATTCAGCTGACCGCCGTCGGGGCCGAGGCGGTAAGGCGCGGCGAGGACGTGCTGGCCCGCACCGAGGATCTGGTCGAGGCGGCGCGCAATGCGGGCAAGCCGTTGTCCGGGCGGTTCCGGCTGGGCGTGATCCCGACGGTCGCACCCTTCCTGCTGCCCGCCAAATTGCCGGGGGTGAAGGCGGCCTGGCCGGCCCTGCGGCTGTTCATCCGCGAGGACCTGACGCCGCGGCTGATCGCCGGGTTGAAGGCCGGGCAGCTGGACGCGGCGGTGATCGCCCTGCCCTATTCGGCGCCGGGGATCGACCACGCCCGCATCGGCGATGATGAGATTCTGGCCGCCGCGCCGGTCGGCCATGCGCTGGCGGGAAGCGGGCCGATCCCGGCCGGCTCGCTGAAGGCCGAGGACCTGATCCTGCTGGAGGACGGCCACTGTCTGCGCGACCACGCCCTGGCCGCCTTCGGCATCGAGCCGCCGCGCGGCGAGGACGTCTTCGCCGCGACCAGCCTGCATACGCTGGTGCAGATGGTGTCGGCCGGGCTGGGGGTCAGCTTCCTGCCCGAGATGGCGGTGCGGGCCGGGCTGGCGGACCTGCCCGGCGTCGTGGTCCGGCCGATCACGGCCAAGGCCCCGCGCCGCGAGATCGTGGTGGCCTGGCGCGCGGGTTCGAGCCGGGCGGCCGAGGCGAGACTGCTGGCGGATGCGCTCAGACTGGATTGAGCGCCGGCATCATTACGACTCCGTAAGGTGCGTCGGGTTTTGGCCCTGATAGGGTTCGCGCGCCCGCGTTCGCCGGGCGCTCCGGAGCCGTGCCCCATGAAGTCCCGCCTGTTCGCCGCCACCTCGATCACTGCCCTGATGCTGGGCCTCGGCGCCTGCGCCTCCACCGACATGGGCGCCGTCGATATGGCGGCTCCGGTTGCGACCGCCGCAGCCCCCGCCAGCGGTGGCGATATAGTGGTGCCGCCGCTGGGCTTCGCCGAGCGGACCCTGCCGAACGGCCTGAGAGTGTTCACCGCGCGCGACACGAGCACCTCCAACGTCACGGTGCAGGTCTGGTACAAGGTCGGGGCCAAGGATGATCCGGAAGGCCGCTCCGGCTTCGCCCACATGTTCGAACACCTGATGTTCAAGGCGACGCGGAACATGCCGCAGGAGACCTTCGACCGGCTGACCGAGGACGTCGGCGGCTCGAACAACGCCTCCACCGGCCTCGACGTGACCAACTATTATGAGACCGTGCCGGCCCAGCATCTGGAGCGGATGCTGTTCGCCGAGTCCGAGCGGATGGGGTCGCTGGTTGTCGACGAGGCCTCGTTCGCGAGCGAGCGGGACGTGGTCAAGGAGGAGTTCCGCCAGCGCGTGCTGTCGACGCCCTATGGCCGGTTCCAGCGCCTGCATTCCCAGGCCTTCATCTATCAGGACGGCCCGTATCGCCGTCCCGGCATCGGCTCGATCGCCGATCTGGACGCCGCCACCATCGACGACGTGCTGCGCTTCCACGAGACCTTCTATCGGCCCGACAACGCCTATCTGATTGTGGCCGGGAATTTCGATCAGGCGCAGCTGGACGCCTGGATCGACGGCTATTTCGGCGGCATAGAGAACCCCGACCGCGCCCTGCCCGTAAACAATGTGCCCGAGAGCTTCGGCACAGCGCGCGAGGCGACCTTCTATGGTCCCAACGTGCCGCTGCCGATGGTGCAGATCACCTGGCCGACCGTGCCCTACGACCATCCGGACCGGGCGGCGCTGGACGTGTTGGACGGCATCCTGTCGACCGGCGAGTCGAGCCGTCTGTACCAGTCGCTGGTCTATCGCCAGCAGATCGCGACCACGGCCACGTCGTCCAACAGCCAGCAGCAGCAGGTCGGGGTGCTGAACACCTCGGCCGTGATGAGCGCCGGCCATACGCCGGACGAGGGGATGACGGCCCTGCGCGCCGAGGTCGCCCGCATTCGCGACGAGCCGGTCACCGAGGCTGAACTGGCCGAGGCCAAGACCGAGCTGGTGGCCAGCGCCCTGCGCGGACTGGAGACCATCGACGGCCGGGCCTTCGCCTTGGGCTACACCCTGATCATGACCGGCGATCCGGCGAACGCGGATCGCGACGTGGCCAATATCCAGGCCGTGACCGTCGCCGACGTGCAGCGGGTGGCGCGCCAGTACCTGCGCGACGACCGCGCCATCGCCATGCGCTATCTTCAGGCTGACGCCGAACACCCGGCCTCGGCGGTGCAGGAGGGGTTCACCGCACCGATCACCCTGGCCACCCTGGCGGCCGCGGGCGAACGGGTGACCCTGCTGCCCGAAGGCCAGCGGACTCCCCTGCCGCAGCCGGGGGCCGCCGTCGACGCCGCCACGCCGCAGGTGGCCGAGCGCCGTCTGGCCAACGGCATGCGGGTGCTGGTGGCCCGCAAGCCGGGCCTGCCGCTGATCTCGGCCCGGCTGAGCTTCAACGCCGGGACATCCGACGACCCGGCGGGCAAGGCGGGGGTCGCCACCTTCACAGCCTCGCTGCTGACCCAGGGGACCGAGAGCCGCTCCGCTCCCCAGATCGCCACGGAGATCGAGCGACTGGGCGCGGATATCGGCGCGGGCGCGGGCGTGGACTTCACCAATGTCTTCGCCTCCTCGCCGTCCAACGTCTTCCCGCAGACCATGGCCCTGATGGCCGACGTGGTCCGCAACCCGGCCTACGCCGCCGAGGAGCTGGACCGCGAAAAGACCCAGACGCTGAACGGCCTGCGGGTCGCCCTGTCGCAGCCCGGCCCGGTTTCGGGACTGGCCGCCGCCCGGGCTGTGTTCGGCGAGGCGCCCTACGCCCTGCCCGGCTCCGGCACGCCCGGCACCATTCCGGGCCTGACCCGCGACGACCTCGTCGCCTTCCATGAAGGCCGCTACCGGCCCAGCCTGGCGACGCTGGTGTTCTCAGGCGACATCACGCCGGAGGCGGCTTACGCCCTGGCGGAACAGGCCTTCGGCGACTGGCGCGATCCGGCGGGAACCGTGGCGACGATCAACGATCCGGCCGGCGCCCTGGTGGCGCCG
>JALYPS010000428.1 GCA_030856285.1 Pseudomonadota bacterium | reverse complement strand
GCCTGCGCCTCCATGGCCGAGGTCCGTCAGGGCGTCGACGCCCTCGACCGGGCCCTGGTCCAGCTGCTGGCCGAACGCCAGCGCTATATGGACGCCGCCGCCCGCATCAAGCCGGACCGTTCGGTGGTGCATGACGACGCCCGCATCGAGGATGTGGTGGCCAAGGTTCTGGCCGCCGCCGGTCCCGCCGGCCTGTCGCCCGCCATCGCCGAGCCCGTCTGGCGTACGCTGATCGACCGCTGCATCGCCCATGAGTTCGAGGCCTGGGACCGGACGCGGGGCTAGGCCCTCAGGCGGCTACTGTCGAACGGCGCAGTTGGAGGAGCGCGAAGGCCCTCCGGGCGGTCCGGCCGGCCACGAAGGCAGACAGACCGATGGCGATGCCTCCGGCAAGGAGCGCAGCGCCCGGTTCGAATCCCTTCCAGACCTCAAGCCCGAACCGGATGGCGAAGACGGCCATGTAGGTGATCAGGGGTTCCGGCGTGCCGTGGAACAGGAACCGACCGTCCTCGGTGAGATCGGCCGCCTCGCCCATGTACAGTCGCGTGGAGGCCCAGCCCGCTGCGAACAGCAGCAGGAAGGTCGATACGCCGACGACGGCCGACTGCGCCTGACTGTAGGTCGCCACATTGAACAGGCCCCAGACCCCGAACACGGCCGGTGTGGCAAAGGCCGCGCCAAGCCCCCGGACCCGGGTTTTCAGCCGCCGTACGCCGAGGAAGACGAGCAGCGCCAATACGGCGAATGCCCACCATGGCGTCTCCCTGAAGACGATGGCGGCATAGTCGAGGGTCGTCATCCCCTCAGGCTTCTCAGCATCAGTTCGTGCCGATAGGCCGCCACATCGGCCAGGGCGATTTCCAGCGCGTCCCGGACCCGGTCCAGCAGCGGCGGGGCCTCGGTCTTGTCCGCCGCCTCGGCGGTCTGGCACGCCGCCGCCAGGGTGGCCGCACCGATGCCCGCGGCAGCGCCCCGGATCGTATGTACGCCGTCACGCCAGCCGTCCTCGCGCACGTCCAGCAGCGGCGACCACATGGCGGCCTGCTGGGCGAACAGGCCCAGCACCTCCTCGCTGACGCCGTCGTCGCCGCCGGTCATCCGCTCCAGCACGGCGAAGTCGACCGCGCCCGACAGGTCGCGCAGCGCCATCAGCCTGCGGTCTCCTCACCCTTGGCCAGCCGCGAGTTCCAGGCGGACCAGCCGAAATAGACGACCAGCCCGGCGATGTTCCAGTAGAGGAACCACATCTGGGTCGAGGGCCGCAGGCTGAAGAAGAAGATCACGCAGCCGACGATGGTGATCGCGCCGACCAGCCACCACAGCGGCGCCTTGAAGACGCGCGGGCGGTGCGGATCGCGGATGCGCAGGACGATCAGGCAAACCCCGACCGCCGCGAATGCCGCCAGCGTCCCGGCGTTGGCCAGCGAGGCCAGTTCGTCCAGCCGCATGACGCCGGCCAGTCCCGCCACCACGATGGCGGTGAAGATGGTCACCACCGCCGGCACGCCGCGCGAGGACACCCGGGCCAGACGCCGCGGCAACAGGCCGTCACGCGCCATGCCGAGGAAGATGCGGCTCTGGCCGAACAGGAAGGCCAGCAGGACGGTCGGCAGGGCGACAACGGCCGAGACCGCGATCCACTGCGCCGCCGTGCCCTGCCCCATTTCACGCAGGATCAGCGCCAGCGGCTCGGGGCTTTCGGCGAATGTGGCGACGGGTCGGGCGCCGATCGCGGCGGCCGCCACGATCAGATACAGGGCCGTGCAGACCACCATCGAGCCGACGATGCCGATGGCCAGATCGCGCTCGGGCCGTTTGGTCTCCTCCGCCGCCGTCGAGATGGCGTCAAAGCCGTAGAAGGCGAAGAAGATGATCGCCGCGGCCGCCATGACCCCGGTCTGGACCACGGGCTGTCCCGTGATCTGTTCCGCGAACGGAAGGGCCGGGGAGCCGAAGCCGTTGGGCATGAAGGGGGTGAAGTTGGCGGCGTCGAACGCCGGCAGGGCGATGGCGACGAAGGCGATCAGGGCCACGATCTTGATGACCACCAGAATGGCGTTCAGCGTCGCGCTTTCGCGGGTGCCCAGCAGCAGCAGGCCGGTGACCACGGCGATGATGAACACGGCTGGCAGGTTGATCAGCCCGCCCTCGACGTGCGGTCCCGCCGCCAGCATGGCCGGCAGTTCAACGCCCATCCCGGCGAGGAATCCGGTCGCATAGCCCGACCACCCCACCGCCACGGCCGACACCACCAGCGAATATTCGAGGATCAGGCTCCAGCCGACGATCCATGCGATCAGCTCGCCCAGCACGGCATAGGAATAGGTATAGGCGCTGCCGGCCGCGGGCATCATCGTCGACAGTTCGGCATAGGCCAGGGCGGCGCAGGCGCAGACCAGGCCCGCCAGGCCGAAACTGACCATCACCGCCGGACCCGCCAGCCCCGCGCCGACCCCGATCAGGGTCAGGATGCCGGTGCCGACGATGGCGCCGACGCCCAGCGCCATCAGGTGCGGCCAGCCCAGCGTCTTCTTCAGCGCCGGTCCGTCGTGCGGGGCCAGCATGGCGTCGATAGAGCGCCGTCGGTTCCAGAATGCCATGTCGTCCGTCCCCTCGCCGCCCCTCTGCGGCTGATTCCGGTCCGACCCTAGCCGGTCCTGCGACAAACCGAAACGGAGCCCGAAATCTCCTTGCGCGCGAAGGGCATTCCCATTAGGTACGCCCCCTCGCCGAAGCCGGTCCTGGACTGGCACAGCGCGGAGCGGCACGGTCCTTGCGAGGCCCCGCCTGACGAATGGTCCGGGTGATTAGCTCAGTTGGTAGAGCAGCTGACTCTTAATCAGCGGGTCGTAGGTTCGAACCCTACATCACCCACCATCGTCCGCTTTATTACGCAAAATCAGACAGTTGATGAAATGCTTCGGGCTATTTTTCACCCATGCTTTTCACCCATATTGCTGAAGTGATTGGCCGTATAATCCTAATAGCGGTTATGGCGGTTTATGAAGAAGCCGAGCGCATCCCGTCTGCCGCTCCGGAGGACATCATGACCGACGTTGCACCAGAGCCTTCCGACCTGACCGGCATGACAGCCGCGATTGTCTCCGCATACGTGATGAAGAACCGGCGGGAGCCTCAGCAGGTCGCCAATTTGGTGCTGTCGGTCCACCAAGCTCTCACAGGTGTGGGCGGCGAAGCCGCACCGGAAC
>JALYPS010000409.1 GCA_030856285.1 Pseudomonadota bacterium | reverse complement strand
GACCTGGGAACTGCTGCATGACGCCTTCGGCGACGTGCAGGTGCGCGAGGACGAGCCCCTGTACAATGGCGGTTCCGAAATCCTGCGCCGCTTCGTGGAAGCGGGAGAGGACGAGGCCGGCTGTCTGATGGTCGTCGCCCACAATCCGGGGGTCCATCTGCTGGCGGTGGAATATCTGGTCGAGGGCGCGGCCTCGCCCGCCATTCTGGACCGGATGAGCGGCGGTTTTCCGCCGGGGGCGGCGGCGATCTTCACCGTCGACGTGGCCGGACGCTGCACATTCGAGGGCTTCATCCAGCCCCGGGATCTGGGCGGCGAATGAGCGAGGTCGCCTACAAGCTGGTCGACCGGACCGAGTGGACGGCGGCGCTGGCCGCCGGCGCCTACGCGGGATCGGCGGTCGATCTGGGCGATGGCTATATCCATATGTCGACGGCGGCCCAGCTGGCCGAGACCGCGCGGCGGCACTATGCCGGGCGGACCGGTCTCGTGCTGGTCGAGGTCGCCCTGGCGCCGCTGGGGGCGGCGCTGAAGTGGGAGGCGTCGCGCGGCGGCGACCTGTTTCCGCACCTGTTCGCTCCCCTCCCCGCCACGGCGGATTCGCCGCAGCGCGGGTTGTCGGTCGATGCTGAAGGCGTCATGCGATTTGAAGACGGGACCGTGGGATGGCCGTGACCGACATCGGCGCGGCCCTGCTGCGCGTGCTCGATCCGGAAACCGCCCACGGCCTGGCGATCCGGGCGCTGCAACTGGCGCCCCTGCCGCCCGCGCGGGCCGATGATCCCATCCTGGCGACCACCATGGCTGGACTGGCCCTGCCCAATCCGGTCGGGCTGGCCGCCGGTCTGGACAAGAATGGCGAGGCCCTGCACGGCCTGTCGCGCCTCGGCTTCGGCTTCGTGGAATGCGGATCGGTCACCCCGCTGGCCCAGCCGGGCAATCCCAAACCGCGCCTGTTTCGTCTTAGCGCCGACCGCGCGATCATCAACCGGATGGCGTTCAACAACGCCGGTCTGGAAGCCTTCGCCGCCCGCCTGGCCGACCGCCCCCGCAACGCCGTGGTGGGCGCCAATCTGGGAGCCAACAAGGACACCGAAGACAAGGCCGCGGACTATGTCGCAGGGCTGGTCCGGCTGAAGGGTCTGGCCGACTATGTGACGGTCAATGTCTCCTCGCCCAATACGCCAGGGCTGCGCGCTCTGCAGGGGCGGGCGGCGCTGGACGACCTGCTGGGCCGGCTGGCCGTGGCTCGTGGAGACGATCCGACGCCCGTCTTCCTCAAGATCGCGCCGGACCTGACGTCGGCGGAAATCGCCTTGATCGTCGAGGCCAGTCTGGATCACGGGATCGACGCCCTGATCGTGTCCAACACCACGCTGGACCGCCCCGACAGCCTGCGGTCGCGCGATCGGGCCGAAGCCGGCGGGCTGTCCGGCGCGCCGCTCAGGGCGCGGGCCGGGGCCGCCCTGCGCGCCGCATCCGAGGCCGCAGCCGGCCGTCTGCCCCTGATCGCCGCGGGCGGGATCGACAGCGGGGCTGAGGCCTACGCCCGCATCCGCGCCGGCGCGTCCGCCGTCCAGCTGTACTCCGCCCTGATCTATGAGGGCCCGGGACTGATCGGTCGCATCAAGCGCGACCTCGCCGCGCGCCTGCGCGCCGACGGGTTTTCCTCAGCGGCCGAGGCTGTTTCGACCTCACGTTGACGGAGCGTTAGGGCAAGCAGGCCATGATCACGGGACGGGCGAAAACGCCCATTCCGGGGATCCGCATGGCGATAGCCACAGCCGACATGCCTGCCGACGCGTCCGTCGCCGACCCCGGCGACTGGGCCGGCGCGATCCGTCAGCGGCGCAAGGCGCTGCTGCAGCGGCTCGGCATGGCCTCGGCCAGCGCCCTGATCTTCAGCCCGCTTCTGGGCTGGTCCCTGAGCTTCGCCTGGGTCGTCGGCTATTTCCTCGTCCAGATGCTCGACCTGTGGGTGTTCGCCCCGATCGTCAGCGGCAAGGCCGAGCGATTGCGCGGCGTGCGCGGGGTCGTCGGCTGGGCCATGCTGACTCTCAACGCCGCCTATTTCGGAAGCCTGTCGGTCCCGCTGTGGCTGATCGGCGGAGCCATGGGCGGCATCTGCGCCGTCATGTTGCTGTCGGCCGCCGCTATCTATGCCGTCGTCAACGCCCCGCGTTCGACCTCGGTCATGTTGATGACCGCCTCGGTCCAGTTCCTGTATCTGGCGGCGACCCCGGTGTTCATGGCCGTCCACGGCGCGACGCCCGGCTTCGTCACAGCCGCGGCGATCGCCGTCGGCGTCTTCATCACCTATTGCCTGTCGACCTGGCAGCGCATGAACGAGGCGCGCCTGTCCGAAAGCGCCGCCCGGGTCGAGGCCGAAGCAAAGCGGGCCCAGGCCGAGCACATCATGGCCGGCCGCAGCGCCTTCCTGGCCGCCATCGGGCACGACCTGCGCACCCCGATCAGCGCCATCCTGACCGGGGCCGCGGAGCTGGAGCGCGGCGCGACCGACTCCAGCGCCCGGTCGCAGGCCCAGTTGATCACGGACGCGGGCTTCATGATGAAGGCCATGCTCGACGACCTGCTGGACCACGCCAAGCTGGACGCCGGCCACATGACGGTCGACCAGGTCGACTTCAATCTCCGCGACCTGTTGAACCAGACCACCCGCCTGTGGCGCGGTCCGGCCCGGGCCAAGAGCCTGAAGCTGCGGGTCGAAGGCGCCGCCCTGATCCCGGCCAACGTCCGGGGTGACCCGATGCGCGTCCGTCAGGTGCTGAACAACCTGATCTCCAATGCGATGAAATTCACCGAGACGGGATCGATCACCCTGCGTCTCAACGCCTGGAGCGAGGAGCCCGGCGGCCATGCTGTGCTGATTGCGGTCGAGGACACCGGACCCGGCATGACCGCCGACCAGGTCGCGCGGCTGTTCACCCCCTTCGACCAGACCATGTCGGGCGTCAGCGCCCATCATGGCGGCACCGGCCTGGGCCTCGCCATCAGCCGTCAGCTGGCGGAACTGATGGGCGGACGGGTGACCGTCCGCACCAGTCCAGGCGCCGGCGCCAGCTTCACCCTGGCGCTGTCCCTGCTGCAGGGCGAAGCGGTCGAGGCCGCCCCGGCGGTGCTGGATCAGGAAAGCCGCGACGCCGTCGCCCGCTCCCTGTCCGGCCGCCCGACCAGCCCCACAACGCCGGGGCCGGCAGCCCAGTCGCTGGCTCCGAAACCCCGGCCCGTCGCAGCTTCCGCGACCCCGACCCCCTCAACGCCGGAGACGGTCGGGATCGCCGCTACGACCGATCTCCAACCCGACTCCGTCATGGATGAGGGCGAGGAGGACGAGGGCCGGCCGATGCGGGTGCTGGTGGTGGACGACCACGACATCAACCGCCGCGCCATCCAGCTGATCCTGCAGCCGCTCGGCTGCGACATCGCCACGGCCGCCGACGGCATGGCCGCGCTGAAGATCTGCGAGCACACCGCCTTCGACCTGATCTTCATGGATGTGCGGATGCCCGAGCTGGACGGCCGCGAGACTACCCGCCGCATAAGGGCGGGAGACGGTCCCAACGTCGGCGTGCCGATCATCGCCGTCACGGCCGACACCTCGCCGGACGACATCGCCGCCTGCACCGACGCCGGCATGACATATTTCGTGCCCAAGCCGATCACGCCGCCGATGCTGCTGGGCGCCATCACCCATGTGATGACCATGGCTCAGGCGGAAGACGTCCCTGAGGCAGAAACCGTCGCGGCCTGACCGCGGACCTCTGCGACGAGGGCCCCGGCGAAACCGGCGGTCTTCATGCCGCACTCCCAGACCGTGACCACCCGCCAACCGGCCGCTTCCAGCGCCGAACACGCCGCGGCATCGCGGGCGCGATTGCGTCCGATCTTGGCGGACCAGTAGTCGGCATTGGCCTTGGGCTGTCGCGCGCCGCGGGCGCAGTCGTGGCCGTGCCAGAAGCAGCCGTGCACGAATATCGCCACCCGCCGCCCCGGCATCACCAGATCGGGCCGACCCGGAAGGCCGCGCCCGCCCAGCCGGTAGCCGATGCCCGCCGCGCACAGAATGCGGCGCACGGCGAGCTCCGGCGTGGTGTCGCGACCCTTCACAGCACGCATGACGGCGCTGCGCTTCTCCGGACTGAAGACATCGCTCATCATCGCACCTTGCGCTCAGGCAGCGAGCGGCCGCGCCGCGAGCGGTAGCGCCCTCTAGAGCTGAGCCAGCAGATGCTCAGCCGAGGAGACGCGGAATTCGCCGGGCTGTTCGATGTTCAGCTGGCTGACCACCCCGTCCTTGACGATCATGGAATAGCGCTGCGAGCGCTCGCCCATGCCGAAACCCTTGGCGTCCATCGACAGGCCCAGCTGACGGGTGAAGTCGCCGTTGCCGTCGCCCAGCATGACGATCTCGTCCTTGCCGATGCCCTGGCTGTCAGCCCAGGCGCCCATGACGAAGGCGTCGTTGACGGAGACGCAGGCGATGGTGTCGACGCCCTTGGCTGTCATCTCGCCACGAAGATCCTTGAAGCCCGGCAGGTGGCGGGCCGAACAGGTCGGGGTGAAGGCGCCCGGCACGGCGAACAGGGCCACGGTCTTGCCCGCGAAAATGTCGTCGGTGGTGACGGGCTTGGGGCCGTCGTCGGTGGCGCGGGTCAGGTTGGACGAGGGAATGCGGTCGCCGATCTGGACGGTCATGGCAGGCTCCGGGAGTGTGTGAAGACGCAACGTCTCCGACCAGATAGGCGTTGCGGCGCACGACGCCAACCGCATCGTGTCCATACGCCGCCTTGCGTCTGCGGGCCGGCGTCCCGATGATAGACTGATGGACAAGTTCGAATCCCTGGTCGGGCGGCTTCTGGTGGCGATGCCGGGCATCAGCGACAGCCGGTTCGAACACGCGGTGATCCTGATCTGCGCTCACCGGCCGGACCACGCCATGGGCCTGCGGCTGGACCGGCCCGCGCCGGGGGTGAACCTCAAGAAGGTGCTGACCAAGCTGGCGACCGAGGCCCCGGACGACGCCGCCGGGCGGCAGGTGCTGATCGGCGGACCGGTGGAGCGGGAGCGCGGCTTTGTGCTGCACACCGACGACTGGCTGATCGACGACGCCTCGGTGGCCTTCGCAGAGGGGCTGGCGATGACCGGCACGCGCGAGGCGTTGCTGGCCATGGTGGACCCGGCGTCCGGGCCGAACCGGTCGGTGCTGCTGCTGGGCTACGCCGGCTGGGGCGAAGGCCAGCTGGAGGACGAGCTGGGCGAGAATGTCTGGCTGACGGCCGACGCCAATGCCGAGCTGATCTTCGACGCCGACTACGACGGCAAATGGGCCAAGGCGCTGGCCGGGCTGGGGGTCGATCCGGCGCAGCTGTCAGGGCAGAGCGGGCGGGCGTAGGAGGCAGTCTAGTCCGCGGAGCGGGCGCCCTCCAGAAATCGCTCGTAGCGATCCGGTTGGATGGATGCGCTGTCGGCGTCGAGTTTCAATCCCACCGCAGTTGTCACAGCCACAAGGACGGCTGCAGACAACATCACCGGCCAGGTTTCCGGCATCCTTCGAACGCTCACATCTGCCTCGCTGACGATTATGCGGCCGCACTGGCCCGTCTCGTCGCGAAAAACACCTGTGCCAGAAAGCGGTTCCGCCACCCCGCCCATTGCGGCTGTCAGGACTTTGTGACTGCGGCCTAAGCCGAGCGGGCCTTGATCGGAGCCGTGCCGTCGGCGAGCGACTCGTTGAGATAGACCTCGGCCTCCTGGGCCGGCAGGGCCTGGGCATAGCCGAAGCCCTGGCCGTAGTGGCACTGGGCCTCGAGCAGAAGTTTGGCCAGGCCGGCGTTCTCGACGCCCTCGGCGACGACTTCCAGCGACAGGTCGCGACCCAGATTGACCACCGATTTGACGATCTTGGCCGAGCCCTCGTCCTTGTCCATGGTCAGAACGAAGTAGCGGTCGATCTTCAGCGTATCGAACGGCAGCTTGGCCAGCCAGGTCAGCGAGCTGAAGCCGGTGCCGAAGTCGTCGAGCGCCAGCGAGGCGCCGGCCTCGCGCAGCCGGGTCAAGGTGTCGGCGGCGCGGGTCGTGTCGCGCATGATGTCGCCCTCGGTGACCTCCAGCTTCAAGGCGCCCTTGGGCAGGCCGGCGTCGGCGATGATGCGGGTGACGTCCTCCACCAGATTGGGCCGTTCGATCTCGCCGACCGACAGATTGACGCTGCAGAACAGCTTGCCCGCCGACGGGTGCCGCGCCAGCCATTCGGCCAGTTGGCGCGACGCCGACGTCATCATCAGCAGGCCCAGGTCGTTCATCAGGCCCATCTCGTCGGCCAGACCGAGGAATTCGTCGGGCGGCACCAGACCGCGTTTGGGGTGGCGCCAGCGGGCCAGGGCCTCGAACCCGGCCACCGCCCCGGTCAGCAGGTTGACGATCGGCTGGTAGAAGGGCTCGATCTCGCCGCGCACGAAGGCGTTGCGCAGGTCGGCCTCCAGCGCCAGCCGGGACAGGCTGTCGCTTTCCAGCGCCCGGCCATAGGCGGCGACCCCGCCGCGACCCGCCGTCTTGGCCTGTTCGACCGCGAGTTCGACCCGCCTCAGCATTTCGGCCGGATCGGGCGCGTCCGGCCCGCCCTCGGCCTGGGCCGAGCCGATCGAGACGGTCGGATAGATGTCGAAGCCGGCGACGCGGAGCGGCTGTTCCAGCGCCTCGCGCACCCGTTCGGCGACCAGGCCCGAGCCACGCGGGGCCAGGACCGCGAACTCGTCCTCGCCGATGCGGGCGGCGTTGGCCTCATGGGCGAAGGCCGCGTTCAGGCGCGACCCCAGCGCTGACAGCACCAGATCGGTCCGCTCATGCCCCAGGGCCTCGTTCAGGCGGCGCAGGCGATCCACGTCGGCGACCACCAGCTCATAGTCGCCCGGCTGGGTCAGCTGCTCGCCGGCGCGGACCAGGAAGGTGCGGCGGTCGAGAAGGCCGGTCAGATGGTCGCGATGCGAGGCGGCGAACTTTGTCTCCAGCGCCACGACGCCGGCGGCGCGCAGGCCGTCCTCGAGCCAGACGCCGCGCCAGATGCAGGTTTCCGAATCGCGCATGCGCAGGCGGATGGCGACCTCCGTCCCCTCGGCCTGCGGCTTGAGGATCTTCTCGGCCAGCGCCCGGTCCTGCGGAATGGCCACGGCGGTGAAGGCGGCGCCCGAACACTCCGGCGCCAGCGGGCCGAGCCCCAGCGCCCGGGTCGCGCCGGTGAAGCGCATCTGGTCGTCGGACGGCGTCCAGATCCACAGGGCGGTGTCCGCGGCGGCCAGCGCCTCAATGGCGGTCGTCGCGTCCCAGGCC
>JALYPS010000226.1 GCA_030856285.1 Pseudomonadota bacterium | reverse complement strand
CCGAGACGTCGCGGGTGATCGAGGGGTTATCCGACTTGCGCGAAATCTTGTCGATCTCGTCGATGTAGACGATGCCGCGCTGGGCCCGCTCGACGTTGTAGTCCGAGGCCTGGAGCAGCTTGAGAATGATGTTCTCGACGTCCTCACCGACATAACCGGCTTCGGTCAGGGTCGTGGCGTCGGCCATGGTGAAGGGCACGTCGATGATGCGGGCCAGCGTCTGGGCCAGCAGCGTCTTGCCCGAGCCGGTCGGCCCGATCAGCATGATGTTGGACTTGGCCAGTTCGACGTCATTGTTCTTCGTCGCGTGGTTCAGCCGCTTGTAGTGGTTGTGAACCGCGACCGAGAGCACCTTCTTGGCGTGCGACTGACCGATGACGTAGTCGTCCAGAACCTCGCGGATCTCCTTGGGCGACGGCACGCCGTCCTTGGCCTTGGAGAACGAGATTTTGTGCTCTTCACGGATGATGTCCATGCAGAGTTCGACGCATTCATCGCAAATGAACACGGTCGGTCCGGCGATGAGCTTGCGCACTTCGTGCTGGCTCTTCCCGCAGAACGAGCAGTAGAGCGTGCTCTTGGCGTCGGTGCCGGCGGCTTTGGTCATCAGGCCTTCTCACTCCCGCGGTTCGCCCCGATATGAGGCTAACGCGCATCCTTCGCGTTTGATTCCCGGACAATGGGCGCAAAGGTCTTCAAAAATTGACAATCACCCATACCGAGGCCCGCCACAACCCCGGCCAAGCGTGGCCGGATACGGAAGCGGACGGTCGAATGTCGACGGAGATCGCGGCGAATGTCTGACATGGGAAGCCCTGCCCTGATTCACCAGCCGCCTCGCAAGGATCAGGCCATCGTGGCGTTTGATTTCGACGGTACGCTGACGGTCAGCGACAGCTTTACGCAGTTTCTGCGCTGGCGGGCGGGCGCGGGCGGCTGGTTCGGCGGGCTGGCGAGGATGGCGCCGGATCTGGCGTCCTATGTCGGCCACCGGGACCGTGGCCGGCTCAAGGCCGCCTCGGTCCGGGAGTTTCTGAAGGGCGTGCCCCGCTTTCAGCTGGAGGCCGACGCCGAGGCCTTCGCGGGCCAGGTCTGGCCGGGCTTCATCCGCCATGACGCCCTCGCCTGCTGGAAGGACTGGGGAAAGAAGGGCGCGTACCGGGTCATTGTCACCGCGAGCCCCGAGACCACCGTGGCCCCGTTCGCGCGGCGTCTGGAGGCGGACGTCCTGCTGGGCACCCAACTGGTGTTCGACGCCGACGACCGGGTGACCGGCGCCTTCGCCGGTCCCAACTGCCGGGGCGAGGAAAAGGTACGGCGCCTGCAGGCCGCCTTCGGCGACGATATGCAGCTGGCTGCGGCCTATGGCGACACCACCGGCGACACTGAGATGCTGGCTATCGCGGACGAGGCCGGGTTCCGACGGTTCAAGGGCTGACAGGCCTCAGCGGCCGTCGGCGTCCACATCGAAGACCATTGGTTTGCCGCGTGACGTAGGATTCCAGCCGGCTTCGATCACCGCCGTCACGGCGTTGCGAATGTGATCGGGATCCACGAACTGCTTCTCCGTATCCGGTCGTCCGTTGGCGCGCAGGGGCGGCGGGAACTGCACAATGGCTTCGCGCTTGAAGTCAGCCAGCCGCAGCGTCACGGCGATTCCTTCCCACTTTCCGCCGCTCAGGGGACGGGGCTGTCGCCGCAGGTCCCAATGGTAGATGTCTCCGTCGATCTCGACGGTCCCGCTGTTGTCACGCGTCTGCATGGCAGCCTGATAGCACAAAGAAAAAGGCGCGCCGTCTCCGGCGCGCCCATTCAGCGTTGTTGCGGTCCAAGAGTCAGACGGTCTTCACCCCGTCGCCCTCGGCCTGCTCGCGGCGGTCGTAGACGTGGTCGACGATGCCCCAGGCCTTGGCTTCCTCGGAGCTCATGAAGTGGTCGCGGTCGAGGGTTTTCTCGACTTCTTCGTAGGGCTGGCCGGTGTGTTGGACATAGATTTCGTTGAGGCGGCGCTTGGTGTAGCGGATGTCGGCGGCGTGCAGTTCGATGTCCGAGGCCTGTCCGCGGAAGCCGCCCGAGGGCTGGTGCACCATGATACGGGCGTTCGGCAGGGCCACGCGCTGACCGGCGGCGCCGGCGGCGAGGATCAGTGAGCCGGCCGAGGCGGCCATGCCCATGCAGACGGTCGAAACCGGCGAGCGGATGTATTGCATGGTGTCGTAGATCGCGAGCGCCGACGACACCTGACCGCCGGGGCTGTTGATATACATGCTGATTTCCTTCTTCGGGTTTTCCGATTCCAGGAACAGCAGCTGGGCGCAGATCAGCGAGGCCATGACGTCATCGAAGGGACCGGTCAGGAAGATGATCCGCTCCCGCAGCAGGCGCGAGAAGATGTCGAACGACCGTTCGCCCCGGCTGGACTGCTCGACCACCATGGGGACGAGGTTCATGTTCATCAGTTCGATGGGATCGCGCATATGGGCCTTCTCGGGATGCATTCGGGTGCGACTCACCGGTCGCTCCCCCTGTTGGACAGGATATCGCGTTGCCGAACCGTTGACGCAAGGCGCGAAGGACTCAGGAAAGCGCGATCACTCCGCCGCCGTCGCGCCCGCCTCGCGCCGGTCGCGGGTCACGGCCTCGGCCACGGCGCGGACCTGGCTGTTGCGGTTGATGCGAAGCTGGTCGTGCTCGTACAGGGCCGTCAGATAGGATCGGTCCCACTCCGTCAGGGCTGCCGAGGCCGAAGCCGGGTCGTCGAACAGGTTCAGGATCGTCGGATAGGGGGCGGTGTCGGCCTCCGCATCGACCTGGGCGAGGGCGACCAGAGTCAGATAGTCGGCCAGTTGAACAAGGGTGGCCCCGCCCAGCCGGTCGACGTCGACGATGATGACCGACCGCACCATGTCATCCCGGATCTGGGTACGGAGGCGCGAGGCGGCGAAGACGTAGATTCGCGGCGGCTGTTCGTCGCCCGGAAGACGTACTGCACGCTCCCCGTTTTCCGAATTGATCGGCATGCTGATCTGCCACCAGCGCACCGGCTGATCGCCGGTCCGGAAGTTGCGGAACGCCCGCGTCCCTGCGTCGGTGCCGTTGTGGCGCAGGTCGAAATTGCGTGGCCGATCCTCGACAAGCGCTGAGGCGAGCCCCGCGCCGTCGACAGCCGCCACGATCAGGACATTGGGCCGGCAGCCCGGCTCGCCGGCCTCGACCTCGAGCTCCCGGGCGACGTCGGAGATGCGGTCGATGACATACTGGCCGATGTCCGCGCGCAGGTTGACGGCGCCGATGCAGATCGGCCGGTTCCAGCGGGCCAGGCCCCGGTTGTTGGCCGGCTGGGAGACATCGGTGACGAAACTGCGCACCAGGGCTTCAAGCTGACGCCCCTCGACGACGACGTCCTCCAGCTGGCCGGAAGTCTGTGCGGGCGGCGTCTGCGTGGCTTCAGGCTGCTCCTGGGCGGAGGCCGCGCCGGCTGCAAGCGCGAACGACAGGGCCATGGCGGCGGATGACAACAGGGCGTACCTCATTCTGCGACCGGGGCTTCTTCTGTCGCCGGATCTGTCTCAGCCGCCTGGCGCCGGTCGCGGGTCACGGCCTCGGCCACGGCGCGGACCTGGCTGTTGCGATTGATGCGAAGCTGGTCGTGCTCGTACAGGGCCGTCAGATAGGACCGGTCCCAATCCGTCAGCCCCACCGGGGCCGAGGCCGGGTCGTCGAACAGGTTCAGAATCGTCGGATAGGCCGAGGTGACGGCGTCAGCGTCGACCTGGCTCAGGGCCACCAGCGCCACATAGTCGGCCAGCTGGACCAGGTTGGCGCCCCCCAGCCGGTCGACATCGACGATCACGACCGACCGGATCATGCTGTCCTTGATCTGGGTGCGCAGTCGCGAGGCGGAGTGGGAGAGGATCACCGGGGCGGCGGGTCGGCCGGTTGCGGGATCGATATCCCCAGGCAGACGGACGGCCCGCCCGCCCGTCTCTGAATCGACGGGCATGCTGATCTGCCACCAGCGCACTGGCTGCGGCCCGGTACGGAAATTCCGGAAGGCGGCTGTCCCTGCGTCGGTGCCGTTGTGGCGCAGGTCGAAGTTGCGCGGACGGTCCTCGACGATGGCCGAAGCCAGGGCGGCGCCATCCACGGTGCCGACGATCAGGATGTTCGGACGGCATCCCGGTTCGTGCGCCTCGACGCCCAACTCACGCGCCACGTCCGAAACCCGGTCGATCACATACCGCGCCACCTCGGACCGCAGATTGACGGCGCCGACGCAGATCGGCCGGTTCCAACGGGCCAGTCCGCGGTTGTTGGCCGGCTGGGACACCTCGGTGACGAAATTGCGGACCAGCGCCTCGAGCTGACGGCCCTCGACGAGCACGTCCTCCAGCTGCGCGGGCGACCGGGATGCGGGCGTTTGCGCCGTAGGCTCCTGCCCGGAAGCCGTTCCGGCCGCGAGCGTCAAGGT
>JALYPS010000365.1 GCA_030856285.1 Pseudomonadota bacterium | reverse complement strand
CGACCACACTCCGGCATCAAAGGCCTCACCCCGTGGACAAGGGTGAACAACCTTCTTGGAAACGACACCTAGTCCTCCCCCATCGGGGGAGGTGGCGCGACGCGCAGCGTTGTGACGAAGGGGGCCTGCCCCAGACGCCGGCGTTTGGGTTCAGCCCCCTCCACCGCTTCGCGGTCCCCCTCCCCCGTCGGGGGAGGACTTCTGGGCCGCCAGCCGCGCCAGCACCCGGCCCCGGCCCTTCGACAGCGCTGTGATCACGCCGCGAAACGTCGCCACCTCCTGCGCCGTGAACGCGGCCCGGCCCAACATTACCCGCAGGTTCTGGCTCATGGAGCGAAATTTCTCCGGCGGATGGAAGAAGCCGGCGGCGTCCAGTTCCTTCTCCAGATGCTCGTACATGCCCAGCATCAGCGTCCCGGACGCCGGCGGGTCGCCTTTGCGGAAATTGGGCGGCGGGGCGTCCAGCACGAGCGTCCGCCACTCATAGGCGTTCAGCGCCACGGCCTGGGCCAGGTTCAGGCTCTGGTGCCGCGGATCGATCGGGATGGTGACGATGCCCTGGCACAGGGCGATGTCCGAGGTTTCCAGCCCCGCCCGCTCGCCCCCGAACAGCAGGCCGACGCCGAGACCCGAGGCGCGGTTGTCATAGAGCACCCGCGCCGCCTCGCGCGGCGTGCGCACCGGCTGGCGGGTCTCGCGCGGCCGGGCCGTGGTGGCGAAGACGGTGTTCAGATCGGCGACGGCTTCAGCCACACTGTCGAACACCTTGATCCTCTCCAGCACCCAGTCGGCGCCCGAGGCCGTGGGCCAGGCCCGCTCCTGCGGCCAGCCGTCGCGCGGGGCCACAAGCCGCAGCTCGGACAGGCCGAAATTGGCCATCACCCGCGCCACGGCGCCGATGTTCTCGGCCATCTGGGACTTGTCGAGGATGATGACGGGGGGTGTGGGGTCGGACATCAGGCCTGACTATCCGGTCCGAGCGCGGCCCGCACCCCGTCCAGATGCTTCGCATAGTTCCGCCACCGCCCCGACGACCGCTGGTACAGCGGCTCGCGCACCTGCCAGACGCTGGCGGTGCGCACCGGCGCCGCGGCCTTGTGGAAGTCCAGCACCCCCTCCTCCCAGTCCAGCCCGCAATAGGCCAGCAGCCGCTCCACGGCCGGGCGCGGCTCGGCGACGAGGGCGTCGTAGTCGAGGTCGAAGATGTCGGGATACAGCGCCTTCCAGTGCCGCATCAGCCGGACATACTGCCCGTGCCAGTGCGCAAGGTCCTCAAGGTCCAGCGCATGCCCCATCGACCGGTCGAGATGCAGGAACCAGTTGGACAGGATCACGTCCAGCGGCTCGCGCACCGTGTGGACGATGCGCGCGGCGGGAAACATCGCCTTGATCAGGCCGATGTGCAGGAAATTGTCCGGCCGCTTGTCGGTGACCACGTCCGCGTCGGGCCGCGCCGTCTTCAGCCCGCCGAGGTAGAGCCCCCTCAGCTGCTCGAACACCTCCGGCCCGGCGCCCGCCAGCGCCTGCGGATAGCCGACCACCGCCCGCGCCAGACCGGGCACCAGCCCCAGCTCTCCGCCGCCCGTGACCCGGCTGTGCCCGGCCATGATCTGTTCCGTCAGGGTCGAGCCCGACCGGAACAGGCCGCAGATGAAGACCGGCGGGTCGCCGGCGTCCGCGACCGGCGCGGCCGGTTCGGGAAATACCGCGATCAGGGTGTCGATGAACCGCTCATGCGCCGCCCGGTCGTAGCGCGCGCCCTCGGGGTCGATCGCGCGGCTGTCGGCGTTGGCGGCGGCGTAGGCTGCGAAGGCGTCGTCATAAGCGCCGACCTGATCCAGCGCCCGTCCCAGCGCAAAGCCCAGCTCCGCCCGGTGGCCGATATGCAGACCCGGCTGAGACACGGCGGTCCGCAGGCTGCCGATCACCGGATCGTCCGGCCCGGTCAGTCGCGCCAGACCCGCCGATCGGGCCAGCGCGACCGGATGCCCCGGCGCCACGGCCAGAGCCCGCGCATAGGCTTCCGCCGCAGCCTCTCTCCGCCCCATGTCCTCGTGCAGGTTGCCAAGGTTGAGCAACGCCGGCAGCCAGTCGGGCGCGACCGCCAGCGCCGCCTCCAGATCCTTCTGCGCCAGATCAGGCCGCCCCAGATCGTCGGCGTGGATGACGCCGCGATTCAGCCAGGCCTCTTCCGGCCCCGAGACGCCACGCTTCAACGCCTCGTCATAAGCCTTCAGCGCCGCCTCGAACCGCCCGCACTGGCGCTCCATCAGGGCGAGGTTGAACCAGCTGTCGGGCAGGTCGGGCCGCATCGCCAGCAGCTGGCGATAGGCCTGCGCCGCCTCGTCCGCCCGCCCCGCCGCGCGCAGCCGCGAGGCCAGGGCCATCAGGGCTTCGGCGGGCTCGGCCAATCAGTCCTCGCCGTACATGGCCAGCCACGGATCGGCGGTCCCGGCCTCGACCTCGTTCACCTTGACCGTCGGCCAGCCGATCGAGTCATCGGCTGAATCCCGCCACGCCAGCACGAACAGATCGCGCAGCTCCGACGCCCCCGCCGCCAGCCGCGCGTTCACGAACGCTCCGCCGCGCGCGTCGCTCTCGGTGATGGCGCCCGCCTTCTCCAGCACATAGAAGGGCGTCACCTCCGCCAGCGTTGTCTTCAGATAGGCCGGCACGCGCAGGCGCAGGTCGAAGCCGTCCAGCACCGGCGCCGCCATCGCCGCCTCGACTACATCCAGCCGCGCCACGCGCGCCGCAAATGCGCCCTCGAAGGCGCCGTGGGTCTGGCGCGAGGTCGTGAACCCTTGCGGGTTCGGCGTGTCGCGAATCCAGCCGTTGTAGTGGATGGTGGTGTGGTGCGGCTGTGAGCCGTCGCCGACGTAATGGCCCAGATAGCCCATGTCGCGCAGGATCAGGGCCTCGCGGCGGATGCGGTCTTCGCGGTACCAGGCCCGTTTGCCGGGGTCCGTCTCGCGCCCCTCGGCGGCGTACAGCACGCGCCAGGTGGCGAAGTCGCGTACCAACTGCTGATAGCCGTCCATGATGGCGTAGGGCAGATAGCCGGCGTCATCGACCTCGATCCCCGCCGTCGCCAGCGCGGCGTCATACTCGGACTTGAGCCGCGGCAGGGCGTCGATCGACATCCCCTGTTCGGTCATGACCCGGCCGTCCTCGATCAGATCGATGAAATGGGCCGTGTCGCGCTCGCGGTCGTGCGGCTGGCCGCCGCCCTTGGTCCGGTCAGGCTCTCGCGACAGCTCCCCGACCTCGGCGGCGGCGGCGGGCGTGCGCAGGAAGGCGGGCATCTCGTCGGGCAGGCCGCGCACGGCGGCGACGCCGATCAGCCGGTGGCCGGTATTGCCCCAGGCGGAGGCCTGCATCGCGATCCCGCCGGCGGCGACAAGGGCGAGGGCGGCGATGGCGAGGCGTTTCATGGGGGACTCCGACGAGCAGGACCGGATCGCTCTAGCGTATCC